>JAFWFI010000133.1 GCA_017515705.1 Bacillota bacterium | reverse complement strand
TCTGAAAAAGATCCTGCTCATCAGGGCGACGAATACAGGAGAAGTATATAAGAGGACGGCAGCTACAGCCATCCCGCTTTCTTTGATCGTCCTCATGTAAAACATATTGTATAGTGCCTGAGAAAACAGCCCTACCAACAGGCAGGACAAAACTCCCGCCGGCCGGATCCGAAACAAATTGAACATTATATCCCACAGCCATTAAAAATAGCAACTATTCCGGCAAAAGAAAACCTGATTTCAAAAAATAAAGAAAACGGCTGAAACCCTGAAAGTCCAGTAATTCCAACCGTTTTCCTGTGGAGGCGACACCCGGATTTGAACCGGGGAATAAAGGTTTTGCAGACCTCTGCCTTACCACTTGGCTATGTCGCCGAAAAAATTGGTGACCCATCGGAGATTCGAACTCCGGACACCTTGATTAAAAGTCAAGTGCTCTACCGACTGAGCTAATGGGTCAATTGGCTAGGGCGACAGGATTCGAACCTGTGAATGACGGAGTCAGAGTCCGTTGCCTTACCGCTTGGCGACGCCCCAATGTCATATAAAATTGTGGGGTGGGTGGTGGGATTCGAACCCACGCATACAGGAGCCACAACCCTGGGTCTTAACCACTTGACGACACCCACCATATCGAGTAAATTGGCGACCCGGAACGGGCTCGAACCGTCGACCTCCAGCGTGACAGGCTGGCATTCTAACCAGCTGAACTACCGGGCCGCAAATTTGGTAGGGGCAACAGGGATCGAACCTATGACCCCCTGCTTGTAAGGCAGGTGCTCTCCCAGCTGAGCTATGCCCCCATGTGGTAGCGGCGAGTGGAGTCGAACCACCGACCTTTCGGGTATGAACCGAACGCTCTAACCAACTAAGCTACACCGCCACAAGGCTGATTTTTAATCAGCAACAATAGTTATTATACGCATGAGCCCTTTGTTTGTCAAGGCTTTTTCGGTAAAATGCCCGATTAAATAATGAAGGCCTTTTTATATTATAAATGGGTCAAAATACGGATGTCCGGGAATATCTTCCGGACCAGTTTTACCAGGTTTTCCTGCTGCTTCCGGTCCCCTTTCGGGAAACTTTCGAATTCCGTCCCCTCTTCCGGCCGGAACGCATCAATCACCACCAGGTCCGGCTCCAGTTCCATCAGAAAAGCCACATCCTCCGCCAGGATCTCCGCAGTCTGATACGGCCAGCCGACTGTAATGCCGGTACCGATCTTCAGCCCCATCTGCTTGAGGGGCGGCAGCATCTTCATCCGGAAATCCGGATAGGACTCCAGTGTGTGAAGTTTGCAGAAATGATCGGCATTGGCGGACCGGTGGAACAGGACGTATCCGTCCAGACCGGCTTCCAGATAGGCCTGGAAATCCTCAAACACCTTCTCTCCCACCGCCAGATACAATTCACAGCCGGTGTAAATCTCTTTGATGCGGCGGATGATATCCGAAACCTTTTCCCGGTCAAAATACAAATCGGCTCCTCCGTACAGGAAGAACTTCCGGATTCCTTTTTCGTAGGCTTCCCGGAATCCTTCCGGAACTTCTTCCGGGGACATTCTCTCCCGTTTCAGATCCCAGTTATTCCGGCTCTTCGCACAGTAAAGGCAGGTGCCGCTGCAGAAACTGGTGTAATCCAGGCAGAAGAATGCGTCGTCGTCCACGATCGCCTCCTGCCCTTTCACGCCGTTGATGATGCTTTGAATGATTTCCTCTTTTTCAGGTCTGTATGCTAACGCCATTCGACTTTATCCTTCTTTCTGGGTACGGTGCGGTAATATTTTACGCCCGGGTATCCGATGCTGAAAGCGGTGATCAGTTCCTCGTGTTCCTTCAGCCCGATGAATTCTTTCAGGGACGGATCTTTCAAAACCGCCCGGAGCAGGAACCCGATGTAGCAGGTCCCCATGCCCATGCTGCGGGCCAGCATTTCCATGTTGGCGCAGGCGATGGCCCCGTCGATGGGCGGGGTCAGCTTATTGTACTTGGTATTGGCCAGTACCACCACCACGGCAGCCGGGTCGTAAAACAGCCGGTCGATGCCTTCTTCGCAATACTGTTTGTTCATCCGTTTCCACATATGGGAATAAGCCACCATTGCTTTGGGGGCTTCCGGATCGGCGAAATAGTCCTCCGCCAGGTCGCTTAAGGCCCGAAGGCCCCGTTCCGTCAGTTCCTTCAGGTCCTTGTCGAAGACCACGAACCGGATCTCCTGGGAGTTCATTCCCGTGGGAGAGATCCGCCCCGCTTCCAGGATTTTCTCCAGGTCTTTGCGATCGATCTTTTTGTTCTGGAAGGTACGAATCGTTCGCCGGAAGCGAAAGGAATTCATCAGGTTATCCGTATCCACCCTGCATTCCTCCGCCGTCATCGGAACGACTTCCTCCTCTCCGGTCTGGGGCCGTACGGCACCCACCGGGCAGATCGCCACGCAGTGTCCGCAGTTAAAGCAGGTCTTGTTGTTCGGGACCGCTTTCCCTTCGATGACGTGGATCTCGCTCAGCAGGCAGTCTTTTTCGCAGGCTCCGCAGCCGATGCATTTTTCACTATCTACGATTACCATATGGTTTTACCTCAAAACTCTGCCAGGGGCAGCCCCTGTGCGGCTTTTCTGGCCTTTTCCTCCAGGACGTCATTGAACGTATATAATCCTGCCGGCTTTCCTTTCAGGAACAGCATGGCATCCAGAGCGCCGTTGGCATAGATTTCAAAATTGTATGCCCGGTGGGTGATTTCCAGCCGTTCCCCTTCCATACCGAAAATAACGGTATGGGTACTGGTGATATCGCCGGAACGCACCGAATGGAAGCCGATGTGCCCTTCCTCTCTCTTGGAGTCCCTGCCGAAATCCGCCACTTCATTGAATTCTTGGCCACGGGCTTCGGCGATGAGTTTGCCCATTTCCACCGCAGTGCCGGAAGGCGCATCATTTTTGTTCCGGTCGTGCATGTCGATGATTTCCACATCCGCCTTGTCCAGAACCTTCGCTGCCTTCTGCACGAATTCATACATCAGGTGATCCGTGGTGGAAGTGGTGGCTGCCATCAGAATCGGAATCTTGGTCGCTGCATGTTCGATCCGTTTCAGCTCTATCTCACTGAATCCGGTGGTTCCGATGACCAGCGGTTTATTATGGTCGATACATTCCTTGATGGTCTCCATTGTGCATTCGGGTGTAGTGAAATCGATGACTCCTTCCGAAACCGGAATGATCCATTCCAGGTGGTCATACAGCAGGGCGCCAACAAAACCGTCACCCGTTGCCTTGCCAATGTCCAGACGGACATAATCCCTTCCTTCGGGAACGACGCCGCCGACGATCATAAACTGAGGTCTTCTTCTTAACGCTTCCCGGACAACTAATCTGCCCATTTTGCCCGCCGGGCCCATAATTACGATTCTCATGGATTGTCTCCCTTCTTTATATAACAGTCTATGTTGATTTCAGTAACTTTAATTGTATCATAAACGGTCTGCGGTTTCAACCGCCGTACCTTACAGGTTCTTCCCGATTTCCCGGATGGATGCCTTCACCAGTTCACGGAAGAAAGGAGCCACACGGTCCGCTGTTTCCTGGACTTCAGCGTGGGTCAGGGGCGTTTCCGAAAGCCCGGCCGCCTTGTTGGAAATGCAGGAAATGCCGCAGACCTGCATGCCCATGTGGTGCCCTGCGACGGCTTCCACCGCCGTGGACATCCCCACTGCGTCGCCGCCCAGCATGGAGGCCATCCGAACTTCCGTCGGCGTCTCGAAACTGGGACCGGTAAACTGCACATATACGCCTTCTTTCAGGTCGATGCCGAGCCCTTCGGCGGTTTCCCGGATGATCGACCTCAGCTGCGCACTGTACAGATCCGACATATCGGGGAAACGGGTGCCCAGTTCATCGATATTCGGCCCGATCAGCGGATTCGGTACAAAGGACATGATCTGGTCCCGGATCAGCATGAAGTCCCCGGCGTTAAAGTCCGGGTTCGAACCGCCCGCAGCATTGGTCAGGAAGAGCACTTTCGCCCCCATCATTCCCATCAGACGGGTGGGCATCACCACATCGGTCATGGCATAGCCTTCGTAATAGTGGACTCTGCCCTGCATGATCACGACTTTCACGTCTCCGATATGGCCGAACACAAAGCGGCCCTTGTGTCCCTGCACAGTCGACTGCGGGAATCCTTCGATTTCCTTATAGTCAACAATGGCTTCTGACTGGATCTCATCCGCCAGCGCACCCAGGCCGGAGCCCAGGATCAATGCTACGTCCGGCACGAAATCCGTTTTTTCGCGGATGCAGTCATAAGCTTTTTTCAGTTTTTCATATTCTTTATTCATCATTCTCACCTTTTACAGCAAACTCATAAAATACTGTTCGTAAGGATTCTCCGCATCCGGGTCGTCCTCTTCTTCGTCGACGACATAGCCCATGTTTTTCATGAACTTTTCCTTATCCTCCACGATTTCCCAGCCGTATTTACCGGATTGCACGATGTGTTCGTCGCACAGACGGTCGAACCACTCTTCCCATTCTTCCGCCGTGTCAAAGTCCGGCATTTCCAGCCCCAGTCTTCCTACCATGCTTCCCAGAAGCGTCAGGGGGCCTTCGCCTAGAAACTGATCAGGTTTTGCCATTGTTCGTTCCTCCGTTTCTATAATTCGGACAGGATCCGCTTGCGGGACCGTTCCGTTTCAAATTCCACTTCTTCAATATCAATAGTGGTGTATTCGCCGTTATTGTATAGGATTCTTCCGTCGCAGATGGTCATTTCCACATCCGCCCCGTCCGCCGAATAGACCAGGTTGTCCGTCATGGAATGGACCGGCTTCATGTGGGGCTGGTCGATATCCAGAACGATCAGATCCGCTTTTGCGCCCTCTTTCAGCAGGCCGCAGTCCGGACGGCTCTGGGACAGTGCTCCGGCTCTTGTAGCCGCGTACAGAGCCTGCTCCGGGGTCACCAGAGTCGGGTCATAATGCTTCGCCTTCTGCAGCAGTGCAAAGATCTTCATCTCTTCGATCATATTGGTGTTGTTGTTGCTGGAGACGCCGTCGGTGGCTACTGCCACGTTGATTCCCATTTCCAGCATCTTATTCACATCACAGATGCCGCTGGCCAGTTTCAGGTTGCTGACGGGACAGGACGCCGCCGTCACTCCTTTTTCAGCAAAGATTTCGAAATCCTCGTCTTCCAGCCACACGCAGTGGGCCGCCGTGGTGGGACAGTCAAACATCCCCAGGTCCAGGAAGTATTTTGCCGGCGTCTTGCCGTGGCGGGCCTTGCATTCCTCATGTTCCTTTTTCGTCTCGGAAAGATGAACGTGCATGTTGGCGCCCACACTTTTGCTGTACTCCGCAAAACCCCGTACAACCGTTGGGTTGGAGGTGTATTCGGCATGTACCGCCATATCGATCTTCACCCGGCCGTCGCCGGAACCGTGGTAGTTTTCAAATAAATACTTGGAATTGATGTAATCCGGCAGTTCCTCCAGTTTTTTGGAGGGATCGAAACACACCAGCCCCAGACCGATATTGGTCTTCACGCCGGATTCCAGCACAGCCCTGACAATGCTCTCCCCCTGCATGTACATGTCCGTGGTGGAAACGATGCCAAAGCGCAGCATTTCCGCAATGCCCGCTTTCATGGAATAATAAACATCCTCCGGTTTTAAATGGGCTTCAAACGGAAAGATCATCGTAGTCAGCCAGTCGTTCAGGTTCAGGCCGCCGCCGTACCCCCTTAAAAGAGTCATGGGCGTATGGGCATGGACATTGTAAAAGGCCGGCATCAGGAGCCTGCCCTTCCCGGAGATCACTTCTCCTTCAAAGGCCGGCGGACGTTTGCTTCCGATGGAAGCGATCCGATCTCCTTCCACGACAACGTATTGGTGCTCACGGACAACAAAGTCATCGTCCAGTATGCAGATATCTTCAAATAACATTGGGTCACCTCTTTCTCTCTTTTGGACTATGGTATCACATTTGACCTTTTTCTACAATAAAAATCAGCAGACACAGGGTCTGCTGACTGTATGGCTGTTACGCCGGATTCTCGGTTTTTTCCTCCGGTTCCTGAGCGATCCGCCGGCACCGGACTTTGTCGATTCGCTTTTCGTTGGACTCCAGAACTTTCAGCTCCAGTCCTTCCAGTTCCACCGCCGGTGATTCGCCCATTGCCGGGATCCTTCCCAGAATTTCGATGATCACGCCACCGATGGTGTCGGACTCGTACTCGTCCTCCGGAATCTCAATGTCAAAGAGTCTTTCCAGTTCATCCATGGATACCCAGCCCGCCAGGTCGTATTCGTCTTCGCCGATCTGGCTGATCTCGGCTTCTTCGTTGTCGAATTCATCCTGCATATTGCCGACGATGGATTCCAGCAGGTCTTCCATGGTGACGATGCCGAAGGTGCCGCCGTATTCGTCCACCACGATGGCCATCTGGATCTTCTGCTCCGTCAGGTCTGCAAACAGGTCGCTGCACTTTCTCGAAAACGGTACGAAGAAAGGCTTGCGCATGTAGTCCGAGATCCTGAAATTCGCCCGGGCTTCCTCGTCTTTTGTCAGCAGCACCAGAAGGTCTTTGACATACAGCACCCCCACGATGTCGTCGATGTCTTCTTTATAGACCGGCAGACGGGAATAACCCGTTTCCAGCACTTCTTCCAGGACCTCCTGCAGGGTATCTTCAATATTGAGGACGACGCAGTCCGTACGGTGGGTCATGATTTCCGACACTGTCCGGTCATCGAATTCGAAGACGTTGTCGATCATTTCCTTCTGGGTCTGATCCAGTGAATCCTCCTCGTCCTCATCCATGATGTTCTTTATCTCATCTTCCTTGGAGGAATTCTCTTTTTTCCCTCCAAACCATTTTCCGAATAAACTGTGGGAAGTTCGACTTCCTCCCGCATCTGAATCCATTGTACTCTCCTTTCAAAATCGGGTATTCGAATATCACCGTTAATTATAATGGGCGCTTCGTTCCTTGTCAACAGGAACAGTAAATAAATGGTATTACTGCTGCTGGTTCTCCACGCGGCGCGCATTGGCCGCTGCATATTTCCGCTCATAGTAACGGTACATCACATAAGACAGCACCGTATGGGACACGAACAGGATAATACCGATCACGATGATCAGGATCGAATCCACAAAGGTACCGATGGTCACCACGCCGGCATAGGCGATGGTCATGATGTCTTCTACGGTCTTGGAGGATTTCTCCTTTGCGGCGATCTTGTAGAACTCCCGGTCTTTGTGTCTCAGTCCCGTCTCCCGGATCAGCAGGCTGGCGCCCAGCAGAATGTATGCCAGGAAGACGATGATCGCCAGAATGATCTTCAGCGGCCGGGGCATGACGATAAAGACCTGCAGCGCCGACAGCGCCACCACCACGAGCGCTTCCACATACAGCACCCACTGATTTCTGAAATACCATTTTCTCAATTCTTCATATCTCGTTCTCATTTCTGACTCCTTCTATTTCGTAACGCAGAGGGCTTCCATGTCCGCCGGAAGATCTGCGGTGATTTCGATTCGTTGTTTGGTTATGGGGTGGTCGAAGCTCAGGGCCCATGCGTGGAGCGCCTGTCTTCCGATGCTTTCCGGATCCGGCTTTCCGTACAGGGAATCACCGGTCACCGGATGTCCGATATGGGACATGTGGACCCGAATCTGATGGGTGCGGCCGGTCTCCAGCGTCAGTTCCGCCAGCGTCCGCTCCTTCCTGATTTCCCGGATCTTTTTATACTTTGTCACGGAAGGATATCCGTCTTCCCGCACGCACCGTCCGACTTCGTTTTCGCCGATCAGGCCGATGGGCAGGTCGATCACGCCTTCCTCTTCTTCCAGGATGCCCTCCACCACCGCCAGGTATTTCTTGACGATGGTCCCGGACTTCATCTGCTGCTGCAGATGTTCCTGGGAAAATGCATTTTTGGATACGATGAGAAGTCCGGAGGTGTCCATATCAAGCCGGTTCACGAACCGGATTTTCCAGTTCTCCCCCTTCTGCATCATGTAATACGCCAGACCGTTGGCTATGGTTCCCGACGGGTGGCCTTTGGTGGGATGAACCACGATGCCCGGCTGTTTGTTGAGGATCAGAAGGTCATCATCTTCCCAACGAATATCCAGCGGGATCTCCTGTGGCTCGAACCAGCTCTTTTCCTCCGGGAAACGGACTTCGATGAGCTGGCCTTTCCGGACCGGAACATTCAGCCACCGTTCTTCCCCGTCCAGGAAAACGCCGCCTTCCTCCTTCAGCTTCCGGATCAGCCGGGTGGAAAAATCCAGCCGGCGCTTCAGCACATCCCGGATCTTCAGCCCTTCGTCTCTTTCCTGTGTTTCGTATCTCATAAGAACTTCGTCTTGACCTTGTCCCAGAAATCGTAGCCGTTCAGCCGCAGCAGCTGCACCGTCTTGTCGGAGAAGGAAACCGATATGCCCGTAATGTCTTCAAAGTTGTATTCCTTCCCGTCCGCCACCACCAACAGGGAATTCTCGTACGTGAATTCCGGCACGATGTTGATGGTAATATCCGGCGGTACGACGACGCTGGAGGTAAAGGACCGGAATGCCGTGGTGTTCATGGGCGCCAGCGGCGTGATCTGCAGCAGATCCACACGAGGATCCACGATGCAGCCTCCCAATGCGTAATTGTATGCCGTGCTGCCGGCAGGCGTTGACACCAGGATCCCGTCGCCGCTGAACTTTTCAACGAAATTGTTCCCCAGGCTCATATTGAGATGGATGGAACGGGATTTGTCCGCTTTGATGATGATCTCGTTGAGCCCCAATAAACGGACATTCTCATTCTTGGTGCGAACGACCGCCTGGGCCACTTTCATGGTCTGAACGACAAAATCGTTTTTCTCATAATCCCGGATAAAATCATCCAGCTGGTCCGGCATCAGTTCCTGGAAGAATCCCAGGTGCCCGGTATTGACGCCGATAATGGGAATCTGAGGGAAATGATAGTACCGCAGGGTCCTCAGCAACGCACCGTCGCCGCCGACGCAGACGATCAGTTCCGCTTCCGGGTCAAAATCCGCCGATACCCGGTAACCTGCCCGGGTGAGTTTTTCCGTTAGTATCTCCTTGATTTCCTGGGACACTTTATTCTGGTTTGCTGTAATGTTGATCGTTTTGTTCATTGTCCTATTCCGCAGAGTCCTGCAGCAGCGCCTCCAGTTCATCCAAAAGGCTTTCAAAAACCTTCATTGTATTCACCACCGGGTCCTTCTGACTCATGTCTACTCCGGCGATTTTCAAAAGCTCGATGGGGAAATCCGATTCCCCGCTCTTCAGGAATTCGATGTAGTCCGCAACTGCGGGCTCGCCTTCCCTGCCGATCCGTTCCGCAATTTTCAGCGCAGCGGAATAACCGGTGGCATATTTGTATACGTAGTAATCGCTGTAGAAATGCGGAATCCGGGCCCACTCAATGGAAATTTCCTCGTCGTATTCCACTTCCGGCCCGTAGTACTTCCGGTTCAGTTCCAGGTAAGTATCGCACAGCCATTCATTCGTCAGCGATATGCCCTGATCCGATGCTTCGTGAGCCGCTTTTTCAAATTCCGCAAACATGGTCTGACGGAATACCGTCGCCCGGATATCCTCCAGCTGAAGATTGATCAGGTACTTCTTTTCTTCTGTGCTTTCAGCCTGGGAAACCAGGTATTTCTGCAGCAGTACCTCGTTCACCGTGGAAGCCACCTCTGCCGTGAATATGGAGTGTCCGCCGTAGATAAACGGCTGGTACATCCTCGTGTAGAAGGAGTTCACGGAATGGCCCATTTCATGGGCGATGGTGAAAGCGTATTTCTTCTTCCCGTTGAAATTCAGCAGTACGAAGGGATGGCTGTCGTAGCTCCCGAAGGAATAGGCCCCGCTGGACTTTCCCTCGTTTTCATAGACATCCAGCCACCGCCACTGTTCGCCGAAGCCTCTTTCCAGGATGCCGGCGTATTCCTCGCCCAGGGGCTTCAGCCCTTCCTTGACCAGGTCCACACATTCCTCATAAGTAGCTTCTTCTTCCGGCTGCTCCATCAGCGGCACGTACAGATCGTACATTTTCAGCGTATCCAGACCCAGCAGTTTTTTCCGCAGCGCCACATAACGGTGCATCAGCGGCAGGTATTCATTGACCGTATCCACCAGGTTCGTGTACACGTCGGCCGGAATATTGTCCCCGAACAGTTCCGCCGCCAGGGCTGATTCGTAACCCCGCAGCCGTGCGGAAAGGTTCGTGGTCTTCACATTGTAATTGTAAGTTGCCGCCAGGGTATTCTTCTGTTTCAGGTAGGCGGCGTACATCGCTTCGTATGCGCTTCTGCGCACTTCCCGGTTCCGGGATTCCATGAAGCTGATGTAGTTACCGTGAGTCAGTTCGGTTTCTTCCCCGTCTTCGTCGGTGATTTTCCCAAACTTCATGTCCGCATTGTTGATCATCTTGAAGATCTCCCCGGGTGCCGAGGTCACTTCGCCGAACTGCGCCAGGATGCTTTCGATCTCCGGTGTCAGGATGTGGTCTTTTTCCCGCCGGATGCACTTCAGCATATGCACATAGACGTGGAGCCCGGTTTCTTCCATCAGAAAGCTTTTCAGGGTCTCCCAGGGGATTTCCATTACTTCCGGCGCAAAGAAAGAAAGGGCTTCCGACAGGGTCACCGCCAGTTTCTGCGCCCGTTCGCAAAGCGCCTGGTATTTGGCCTCCCGGTTGTCCTCATCCCGCTTCATCCGTGCGAAGACGAACAGGTGCTCCAGGGTCCGCCAGGCTTCGCTGCGCTTGTTCAGGAATTCCAGCAAGGTGCCGGAACTCTCGGTCAGCCGGCCTTTATATCCGGCCAGCTCTTCAGCTGCGTCCTTTACTTCTCCGTAATCCCGTTCCCAGACAAAATCCATGTTGTACATGGACTCGATGTTCCACTTATATTTCGCTTCGATCTCGCTGCGTTTTCGGATCGTTTTTTCTGCCATTCATTCATCCTCCCTGCAAAATCTTGTTGAAATCTCTTTACAGATGAATTTATAATCATTATTATTATTGTATAGAAAATCATCCGCTTAGTAAAGTGGATTTTGAAGATATTTGGAGGTATTTTTATGGATAACAGACCGATTGGTTTTTTTGATTCGGGTTTAGGCGGGCTGACCACCATTCCCTACCTTGCGGAACAGCTGCCGGAGGAAAAAGTCGTCTATTTCGGCGACACCGCGCGCACGCCCTACGGTTCCAAAGCCGTCAGCACGATTCGTCAGTTCTCCATGGAGATCGCTGATTTTCTGCGTACCCATGATGTGAAGATGATCGTGACGGCCTGCAATACCGTGAGCGCCACCTGTCTGGACCTGCTCAGGGAAAAATACCCGGACATTCCCATCATCGGCGTCATCGAACCCGCTGCCGAAGCCGTGGCGCGGATCTGCAGCGAGAGCAACAACATCGGGATCATCGGTACCAAAGCCACCATTTCCGGCGGTGCCTACGATGCGGCAATCGGCCGCCACAAGGAAGGCCTGAGCATCTATTCCGAAGCCTGCCCCATCTTCGTGCCCCTGATCGAGGAAGGAATTCTGGGAAATGAGATCACCACCCTGGCGATCAAGTATTACCTGGACCGTTTCATCTACAGCAATCACATCGACACCCTGGTGCTGGGTTGCACCCATTATCCGCTGATCCGGGAAGAAATCGACCGGCTGTACCCCGGACTCACCATCGTGGATCCGTCCCGGGAAGTCATCGGCGCCATTGAAAGCGTTCTTCGGGAAAGGGATATGCTGGCGAAGGATTCCACCTTCGAGAACACCTTCTACGCCAGCGACCTGTCGGAGAACTTCATCAACATGATCAACACGATCTTCGAGGAATCCGAATTCAAAGTCGCATTCAAAAACCTGGAGTTATAAAAAACCGGCCGCAGGGCCGGTTTTTTTATTGCATGTATTTCTTGTTGTTTTTCAGTAATTCGACATCGAAACCTTCTTCCGCTATCTCCCGGAGGACATCCATGTCCAGCTTTGTATCGCTCTCGGCGCGGGCTTTCTGCCTCGCCATGATTTCCAGCCTTTCCCGGGTCAGCATCATCATCATCAAATCTTCTTTGTTCCGGGACTGTTCGTTGGTTACGGCTATTTCCACCGCTTCCGCGATGTTGCACACGAAACCGGTATGGCCCAGGGTGCACTGAACCTCCCCGTAATCGCCGAACCACTCCGAGAAAACTTCAAAGAGAACAGACGCTTCCTGCCGTTTCTTTGGCGTTTTGAGCCGGTCTGCATCGCCCAGGATCCGGCGGATATCATCCACCAGCCGCGTCAGCACCATGACGATGGATGGTTCATATTCCACGATTCCGTTGGTGCAGTAGTCCTTGAAATCTTCCGTCAGCTTCAGGATGTCCGGAATCTTTCCGATCACCCTTTCCTTCACGCCCGGCGAAAGGTCATAATAATAATTCATCAGTGTCAGAAACTGTTCGGGCCGTTTCAGCTCTGTCCAGTCGCCGATCTGTAAAATCTGCTTCAGCTTTTTTTCCGTCATTGCAAATACTCCCCTTTCTCGTAATCCTCCCCGTCGATGACCGGATTCTCGGGATCGATCAGCGTCAGACGCGGGTCGTCATCCTCCATATCCAGGTAGTCTTCTTCTTCGTCATCGATGTATTCTTCATATTCGTCAAAATCCAGTCCCATGGCTCCGGAATAATCAAAGCGGTAATTCCCCTCCGCCAGTTTTTCCATCCGGCCCAGGATCAGTGATTCGCAGATACTGGCTGCAAATTCCCGTTCGTCTTTCAGGTCGGTACACAGCACGCTTTCCGGATCCCGGTACCATTCACGGAACCGGAACAGTTCTCCGACGACCCTGTCCCGGCGTTCTTCCCGGATCAGATAGTTTACCAAACCTTTGAAACTGCGGCGGTAGGACGATAAATAGGAATAGAACTCGATGCAGTCGTCGCTAATCCCGCTCATGATCTCTTCGAGGTACTGATCCATCATTTCCCGGATCTCCTCCTCGGTCACTTCGGAGAACAAACGGAAGAATACATCCTCCGGCACCGGGTCATCCAGCTCCATTACGGCACAGAACGCATCCAGGTAATTCATATCCGCCAGACTATCCATTTCCAGTTTTTTCAGCCAATTTTCCATTTTAATCCTTTTATTCCCGTAATATTTTCGGCAAATCGCGAAATTTCAAAAGAAAATATGCCAATATTTTATATTATTAAAACACGAACAAAAAAAGTGATTTTCTTTTGAAATATTTGTTGCTTTATTCAAATCCTTTGTGTATAATAAGGTCACGACATAAAGATGTCATTGGAAATGCAATTATCAACTTCTATACACTCTCTTATTCCTGAAAGAAGATGCTGCCGCATCTTCTTTCTTTTTTTGTTTTTATTTTGATCCTTCGCTTCGCTCAGGATGACAAGCTGCGGATTATCCCGCAGCTCCCGGTTTCAGGCTTTATAACTTGCTCATGATATAATCCGCATACTGCTCGCCGGTAGCGCCATCCTTGCGGCCGGTCATCACGTATTTCCCTTCCGCCGCACAGTCATCGATGGCTTTGTAAAGCCGGTCTGCCTGTTCCTGATAGCCGATGTGGGACAGCAGCATGGCTCCCGCGCGGATGACACTGCAGGGATCGGCATAAATGTCCCTGCCCTCTTCCACCATTCTCGGCGCGCTGCCATGGATGGCTTCGAACATGCAGTAGTGCTTGCCCAGGTTCGCACTGCCGGCGGTTCCGACGCCACCCTGGAATTCAGCGGCTTCGTCTGTCAGGATATCCCCGTAGAGATTCGGCAGGATGAGTACCTGGAACTGGGTCCGTCTCTTTTCATCGATCAGTTTTGCCGTCATGATATCGATATACCAGTCGTCCACTTCGATTTCCGGATAATCCTCCGCAACCTTCTTGCATTCCTCCAGGAACATGCCGTCGGTGGTTTTCACCACATTGGCCTTGGTGACGATGGTGACCCGGTTCTTGCCGTTGGCCCTGGCATATTCAAAGGCCAGGCGGGCGATCCGTTCCGCACCGGGAGAGGTGCAGACCCTGAAGTCAAAGGCGATGTCATCGCCGATATTCACGCCCTGGCTGCCCAGCGCATACATGCATTCCGTATTTTCACGGAAGAAAGTCCAGTCAATGCCCTTCTCCGGCACCTTTACCGGACGGACATTGGCAAAGAGATCCAGTTCCTTACGCATAGCTACATTGGCACTCTCCACGTTCTGCCACTTGTCGCCTTTTCTCGGTGTGGTGGTGGGGCCTTTCAGGATCACATGGCACTTTTTCAGTTCTGCCAGCACGTCATCCGGAATGGCTTTTCCGGCCGCTGCACGGTTTTCAATGGTACAGCCGTCGATGACCTTAAACTCCACTTTTCCTTTTTCGACTTCGCCCGCCAGCAGGTACTCCAGCACCCGCTGCGCCTGGGCGGTGATGGCGGGACCGATGCCGTCGCCGCCTACAACGCCGATGATGATTTTATCCAGAGCTTTGTAGTCCACAAAGTCCTTGTCGCTTTTCATTTTTTCCACTCTGGCCATCTGCTGCTTGACAATGGCCTCAAACTGTTCCAGATATTTTTCCATCTTAATTCCCTTTCATCATGTTGATCTTTCCGCCGGCTTCGATCATGGAGGTCTCCAGATCCTGCAGGTTCGGCAGCGCCTCGTATTCTTCACCCGTCGTCAGGTTCTTGACGATGACGGTCTCGTTTTTCACCTGTTCCCTGGCGTTTTCAATCACCAGTTCGTCCAGCAGGCTGACCTTGTCGTAATCCGCCGGGTCTTTGAAGACCATGGGGATGATGCCGCTGTTGATCAGGTTGGAACGGTGGATCCGGGCGAAGGATTTCGCCAGAACAAATTTGATTCCCAGGTACAGCGGTACCAGCGCCGCATGTTCCCGGCTGGAGCCCTGGCCGTAATTCTCACCGCCGACGATGATGCCGCCGTTGTTTTCCCTGCACCGTGCCGGGAATTCGCTGTCGATCAGCTCGAAGCAGTAATTCGACAGGTGGGGAATATTGGACCGGTACGGCAGCAGTCTGGAATCGGAAGGCATGATATCGTCCGTGGTAATGTTGTTTCCGGCCTTCAGCACCACTTTCCCCCTGACTTCTTCCGGCAGGGCGATATTTCTCGGGAAAGGCTTGATGTTGGGTCCCATTTCCACTGCTGTGTTGGATTTGTTCGCATCCCCCGGATAAACGAAGAAGCTGTCGTTGAACTTGAAGTCTTCATAAGGATCGATCACCGGAAGGGTCTCCCCGGAAGTCCGTCCGTCGGTCAGGAAACCGTTGATGGCGGAGATCGCTGCGGTCTCCGGGCTCACCAGGTAAACCTGTGCGTCTTTCGTTCCGCTTCTGCCCTTGAAGTTCCGGTTGAACGTCCGAAGGGACACCGCACCGGATTTCGGGGACTGGCCCATGCCGATGCAGGGGCCGCAGGCGTTTTCAATGACACGTGCGCCGGCATCGATGATGTCCGCCAGTGCGCCGTTCTTGGATAATTTGCTTAAAATCTTGCTGGAACCCGGCGAGATGACCAGGCTCACGTCTTCGTGGACCTTCTTGCCCTTCAGGATTGCAGCCACCTTCATCAGGTCCGTATAGGAAGAATTGGTGCAGCTTCCGATGGCTACCTGGTCGATCTTGATCTGACCGATGTTTTCCACGGAGTCCACGTTGTCCGGGCTGTGGGGTTTCGCCGCAAAGGGAACCAGTTCGGACAGATTCACTTCCAGCACTTCGTCATAAACCGCATCCTTGTCCGCTTCCATGGGCACAAAGTCCTTTTCACGGCCCTGGGATGCCAGGAATTTTCTCGTATTGTCATCACTGGGGAATACCGAAGTCGTCGCGCCCAGTTCCGCTCCCATATTGGTGATGGTGGCACGATCCGGCACTGTCAGGTTCTTCACGCCTTCGCCGGTGTATTCCACGATCCGGCCTACGCCGCCCTTGACGGTGAGCTGCTGCAGGACGTACAGGATCACGTCCTTGGCGCTGACCCAGGGTCTCAGCTGCCCCGTCAGGTGTACGTTAATGACTTTTGGAACGGTCAGGCTGTAGGTCCCTTTTGCCATGGCTACGGCCACGTCCAGGCCGCCGGCGCCGATGGCGATCATCCCGATGCCGCCGCCGGTAGGCGTATGGCTGTCGGAGCCCAGCAGAGTCTTGCCCGGCACGCCGAAATTCTCCAGCTGCAGCTGGTGGCAGATGCCGTTGCCCGGCTTGGAGAATACCACGCCGTGCCGCTTGGCTACGCTTTTGATGAATGCATGGTCATCCGCATTCTCGAACCCTGTCTGCAGGGTGTTGTGGTCGATATATGCCACGGACAGTTCGGTTTTGATGCCTTCCACTTCCATGGCCTCCAGCTGCAGGTATACCATGGTTCCCGTGGAGTCCTGTGTCAGTGTCTGGTCGATTTTGATGGTGATCTCATTCCCGGCTTTCAGTTCCCCTTCCACCAGATGATTCTCCAGAATTTTGTACGCTAACGATTTGCCCATTTACTTCTCTCCTTTTCCGTTACACTTCTGCTTTTAACCTAATGTCTTATTATATAATAATTCCATGCGGAAAGCAATTCAGAGGAAAAAAATAGCGCTCGCGAATAATCGCGAACGCCATAAAACTCCGTTATTTCTGTTTAATCATATTCCGACAAAGAGACGGTCATAATGTTGAATCCGTCGAAGGAAACCGTCAGGTGCTGATTCGAATCCTTATGGTCCGCGTAGAAGTAATCGTCGTAACTCGACAGGTCCCTGTTAAAGCCGGCGCTTTTGCAGGCCTGCACGTATTCGTGAAACTCTGCTTTGGTGGTATTGCCGACGCGCACCCTGGCCGAATCGGAATCCTCCCATTCGATATATCCCTGATCGGACTTCGGAGCCGGAAGCACTGAAAATGCAGCGATATCCGCCCAGTTGATGGTCGTCATGATTACCGGCGCTTCCAGCCGGATGGAAAGATCGTCGTCATAACTGTACAGGTACACTTCCAAGTGATACCCGTCTTCATTGTATGCCTCGAAGGAGTTCCCCTCCAGGATTTCATCAACGGTAAAGCCCCGTTCCTTGCAGTCGCTGACATATGCCCGGAATCCATCGGGTTTATACCCGTAAACGTCCATGCTGAAAACATCATTGTAATCGGAATGGATTTTCCCGTATTCCGAAGACGGTTGCGGAAGCATGGCTGCCAGTCCGGACTGCGGCCAGTCGTATTCCACATGCGTTTCCACATGATTCGCTACGCCTCCGATGATGCAGATCGCCAGGATGATGACAGCTGCTGCAGCTGCAAATATCCCGAAAACCTTCAGCCCGGATCTTTTCTTTTTCCCTTTACCCGGGGAATGATTTTCTTCTTTCTGATCGTTTTTTCCAAGAGTTCTGCTGTCCTCGACAAATACTTCCCGAGCCCCGCAATAAGGGCAGATGAGAATATGGTTCTCATAATCGATTTCCATATTGGCACCGCAGGACTGGCAAACGAGTTCTTTGGTTTCTATGCCGCTATAGGGTTTGACGATCGCGCCGCAGGACGGGCAATAGTGCGAACCCTCGCGGAATTCATGATTGCATACCGGACACTTCATACTGTTCCTCCCCTTCGATGATACTTATTATACCACAGAAATGAGAATGCACCAACTAACCGGGGAAAGTTCCGTACTATAATCATTTGCATGGACAGGCATTCAGTGATAGAATGCTTAATTAGCAGGGGCCGGTGTCCATACCGGCCGGAAGAGGTGCGTTTTGAAAGATACGAATAAAGCCGCTCTCCTGATGGTGATTGCGGCTCTGGTTTATGCAGTTATATCCGCCCTGGTAAAGGGGCTGGACGGGATCCCGGTGTCGGAAAAAATGTTTTTCCGTAATCTTTTCGGGCTGATCATGGTCATCATCATCGTGTTGCGGGAAAAACCCGATATCAAGGGTAACAACCGCTTCGCTCTGATCGGCCGCGGCGTCACCGGGTTCATCAGCACGTTCCTGTTTTACGCCGCCCTGTCCTATGCGCCGATCGCGGAAGCCATGACGCTCTCCAACACCTACCCGTTCCTCCTGGCGATCCTGTGCTGGATCTTTCTGGGCGAACGGATACGGGGATTCCATATCCTCGCGCTGGTGCTCAGTTTCATCGGTGCCGTGGTAATCATCCGCCCGGGCTTTGCGGAGATCAACATTTATTATATCGTTGCCGTTCTGTCGGCAGCCGCCATGGCGGTAACCTATACCTTCCTGCGAAAAGCAAGAATGACGGAGGACACACAGGTGATCGTCCTGTGGTACTCCGCCATCATTTCTCTCATGTGCATTCCGGCCATGATCTACCAGGGGTTCGTCCTGCCGTCGCTTTTTCAGCTGCTCCGTCTGCTCCTCCTCGGGATCATGGGCACGGTTTATCAACTGCTCCTGTCCCACGCCTACCGGTTTGCGCCGGCTGCGGAGGTGTCTATTTACAGCTATACGACCCTCATTTTTTCCGCCCTGCTGGGCCTCATCGTATGGGGCGAAGTGCCGGGCATCTTCACGATTTTTGGCATCGCGCTGATCATTCTGGGAGCATACGTCATTTTCCGGGGAGAGAATGCCCGTCCCCGGAAAACGAAATAATTATTTTTAGTGATTTGCCGCATATTCAGCGCAGGCTTCCCGTACCCAGTTGAACCGGTCGTCATCGATGTCATTGGGCACCGTGCAGTCGTCCCCGATGATCACGCCCACCTGGCCGCATTCGTCCAGAATGTCCCAGGTGCTTTTTTTCAGTTCTTCTTTGCTGCCCTTGTAAATCACGCCGTCCTGGGCAAAGCCGCCGATGACGCATTTCCCGCCGAACAGTTTTTTCGCTTCGCCCATGGTGGTTCCTTCCGCATTGACCGCCACGCTGAAGGCTGCCGCCGGGTAGTCCGTGTACAGGTTCAGATCATTTCCATGGCCGTGGTAGCCGCAGATGTGAAGGATGTTCACATCGTTGATCTTTTTCGCTTCCTCCAGTACCCTTTTTTCACTGGGGGCGATATACTTCCGGTGGATTTCTTCCGGGAAAAATCCTCCCTGGTTGTTCACAGAGAAATAGATCCCGTCGGCGCCGCATTCCGTCATCAGGATGCGGTTGAGTTCCACGATGTCGTCCGTCAGTACCTCCAGTACTTCCCGCACGGTTTCCGGGTCTTCTTTCAGGAAGCGGGTCATCAGCGGTTCCTGCGCACCATAAACCGGCAGTCCCGTGGTGAAGGCATTCCGCAGCACCCAGGTGGCGGAAAAGCTCGTTACATAGACCGGCGCATCCACGCCCTTGTAAATCTCCATGACCTTATTGGTCAGATCGATTTGTGCCTGTGCATACTGCTCCACGATCTTCGGGTCCCGGACATGATGCAGATCCGAAACTTTTTCCACGTTTTTAACATCCAGAGGCATCATCATCAGCGTGTCGTTCATGACCTTGATGACATCCGGAACGAATACTTCCAGGGCAGGTTTGTGCCCTTCGATGTTCCGCCGGATCGCATCCGGATTGTCCAGTCCGTTATTCCAGTCTTCAAATTCGGTAAAATGATGAAAAAAAGCCACCGGCACCCGGTCAACGGGTTCATTACGCAGGGCTTTCAGTACTCTTTCGCGATTAGTCATGGTTCCACCTCTCATTTTTATATACATTTGATGTTATCCGCTACCCCGATTGTACTACCGGAGATGGGAAAACACAATGAAAAAATCCCGGGGAATAATATCCCCGGGACTCTTTATTTTTATCGTACGGTAAACACCAGTTCGCTGCCGTCATAATCCATGACGACCGCATCCCCTTCCACGATGTCTCCCTTGATCAGTTTGCCTGCCAGCGCGGTTTCCACGTGTTTCTGGAGGTACCGTTTGACCGGTCTCGCACCATAAACAACGGAGTAGCTTTCATCAGCGATGTGCTCTCTGGCCGCATCGGTCATTTCGATGGTAATGTTCTTTTCCTCCAGGAGTTTCTGGATATCCTTCATCTGCAGTTCGATGATCGCACCGATCTGGGTTCTGTTCAGCGGTGTGAAGATCACGATATCATCGATCCGGTTCAGGAATTCCGGCCGGAAATGAGCTTTCATCTCATTCAGCACCATGTCCTTCGCATCCTCATGAATGTCCCCGTTCGGCGTGATTCCGTCGATCAGGTACTGGCTGCCCAGGTTGGACGTCATGATGATGATGGTGTTCTTGAAGTCCACCGTCCGTCCCTGGTTATCCGTCAGACGTCCGTCGTCCAGCAGCTGCAGCAGGATGTTGAACACATCCGGATGGGCCTTTTCGATTTCGTCGAAAAGCACGACGCTGTACGGTCTTCTGCGGACCGCTTCCGTCAGCTGGCCGCCTTCGTCGTATCCCACATATCCCGGAGGCGCTCCGACCAGTCTGGATACGGAGTGTTTCTCCATGTATTCGGACATATCGATCCGGATCATATTCTTTTCGCTGTCAAACAGAGCTTCCGACAGGGCCTTGGCCAGTTCGGTCTTCCCGACGCCGGTGGGCCCCAGGAAGATGAAGGAGCCGATGGGCTTGCTCATATCCTTCAGCCCGGCCCGCGCTCTCAGCACCGCTTCCGCCACCGTTGTCACGGCTTCGTCCTGGCCGATCACGCGTTCATGCAGGATCTCGCCCAGTTTCAGGAGCTTGTCCTTCTCGCTTTCCACCAGTTTAGCCACCGGGATACCGGTCCACTTGGAGACCACTTCAGCGATTTCTTCTTCGTCCACTTCTTCCTTCAGAAGACGTTCTTCCCGGACCTGTTCCTGAAGCTCCTTGGCTTCTTCCAGCTGCTTTTCAAGCTGCGGCAGATCGCCGTATTTCAGTTTTGCCAGCTTTTCGAGGTCGTAGTCCCGTTCGGCGTTCTCGATTTCCAGTTTTACGGCTTCGATCTGCTTCTTAATCTCTTTCTGGCCGCCGATGGCTTTCTTTTCGTTCTCCCACTGAGCCCGCATAACGGAGTCCTTTTCCTTCAGTTCGGAGAGCTCTTTCTCGATGTTTTCCAGGCGGGTCTTCGATCCGGGATCGTCTTCCTTGCCCAATGCCTGTTTTTCGATTTCCAGCTGCATGATCTTACGGCGCACTTCATCCAGTTCCGCCGGCATGGAGTCGATTTCCGTACGGATCAGTGCCGCTGCTTCATCCATCAGATCGATGGCTTTATCCGGCAGGAACCGGTCGCTGATATAACGGTCGGACAGCACTGCGCAGGCCACCAGAGCTGCGTCGGTGATCCGGACGCCGTGATGGATCTCAAACCGTTCCTTCAATCCTCTCAGGATGGAGATGGTATCCTCCACGGAAGGCTGGTCGACCATGACCTTCTGGAAACGACGTTCCAGGGCTGCGTCTTTTTCGATGTATTTACGGTATTCATCCAGAGTGGTGGCGCCGATGCAGTGCAGCTCCCCTCTGGCCAGTTTCGGTTTCAGGATATTGCCGGCGTCCATGGATCCTTCCGTCCGTCCGGCGCCGACGATGTTGTGGATCTCGTCGATAAATAGGATGATCCTCCCGTCGGATTTTTCGATCTCGTTCAGGACGGCCTTCAGCCGTTCTTCGAATTCGCCCCGGAACTTCGCGCCCGCGATCAGGGACCCCATGTCCAGCGCATAAATGGTCTTGTCCTTCAGACCTTCCGGTACATCGCCGTTCAGGATCCGCTGGGCCAGGCCTTCCGCGATGGCGGTCTTGCCGACGCCCGGTTCACCGATGAGTACCGGATTATTTTTGGTCCGGCGGGACAGGATCTGGATCGTGTGACGGATCTCACTGTCCCTTCCGATGACCGGATCCAGCTTACCTTTCCGGGCATCCTCCACCAGGTCCCTGCCGTATTTCTCCAGGGCTTCATAGTTCTCCTCCGGATTCTGGGAAGTGATTTTCTGGTTGCCCCTCACCTGGGTCAGGGCCTGCAAGAAATTCTGTTCCTTGATGCCGTATTTGCGGAAGATCGAGCCGTTTTTTCCGCCGCCGTCCTGGATCAACGCCAGGTACAGATGTTCCACGCTGATGTATTCATCCTTGAATTGGTCCGCCTTGGATTCGGCGTCCAGCAGGACCTTGGTATACCGGTTGGTCTGGTACAGATTGGATTCCGCGCCGCTGACCTTTGGCAGTTTGTCGATTTCTTCCGCCAGATCCCTCGTCACCGCGTTGGGATCGATTTCCATGTATTTCAGGATCTTCGGAATCAGTCCATCGTTTTGCTGCAGCAGGGCTGCATGCAGGTGTTCCGCATCGACCTGCGGGTTGCCCAGTTTGATGGCGAGCTCCTGGGAGGCGCCGATGGCTTCCTGGGCTTTCTGTGTGAATTTATCGATTTTCATATATATTACCCCTTCCTTTTAAGACTTGAGTCTTGAGTCTCTAGTCTTTAGACTTTTCGTTTGCTTTCTTATATGCTTCAATAACCTCTTCCGGCAATTCGTCAGGATTATTGACAACCGCTTCGATGTACAAGTCGCCGCGGGTGCCTTTCATGTTCCGGTAGCCTTTGCCGGACAGTTTGATTTTCTGGCCGTTTTTGATTCCCGCCGGAATCTTGACCTTGATCTTGCCATCCAATGTGTTGACGATTTTCTCCGTCCCCAGATAAGCTTCCCATGGCGCAACTTCGATGGTTTCATGCAGGTCTTTTCCTTTCAGTACCTGGCCTTTTTCCGTCTGGATGTCGATTTCGATCATCAGATTGCCGTGGCTGCCGTCCGGCGCTTTCCGACCCTGGTCTTTCAGCTTGATTTTCTTGCCGGATTCTATGCCTGCCGGGATCTTCACGCTGATGGTCTTTTTGCCTTCACCGGCATTAAAGGAAACCTTCGTCGTCTTGCCTTCAAAGGCGTCCTTCAGCTTGATTTTCATCTTGGTTTCCAGGTCATAACTGGGTTTGTCCTGGCATCCGCCGGAAGCACATCCGCTGCCGCATCCGTCCTGTCCGGTCCGGGCATGAGAATAGGCTCCTCTGCCGGAAGTGCCGCCCATACCGGAGAACCCGCTGTAAGGATCTCCGTATGTATAGGTTTGATACCGGCCGCCTCCGCCGGAAGCTCCGTTCATGCCGCCGAACATGGCGCTGAAAAAGTCGGAGAAACCACCGGTGCCGGCCGAGGAAAACCCTCCGCCGGAGAATCCGGAAAAACCGCCGAACATGTCGGCAAAATCGTTGGGGTCAAAATTCATGCCTCCCTGGAAATTGCCGTACTGACCGAACTGGTCGTATTTCTTCCTTTTTTCTTCATCGCCCAGTACTTCAAAGGCCTCATTGGCTTCTTTGAATTTTTCTTCTGCTGCCTTATCCCCCTTCGTCTTGTCGGGGTGATATAGCTTGGCCATCTTTCGATAGGCTTTTTTGATTTCGTCCTGCGTAGCGGTCTTCTCCACCCCCAGGATCTTATAATAATCCTTATATTCCATTATCCAATCACCCTCTTCGTCCCTTCTTCTATATTATTTCAATGAAATTTGACTTTCTTTGACCTTAACTATATTGTACCCTTTTTATTGAAGAAATCAAGAGTTTTTTTGTTATTTTTATATAAGAAATCAAAGAAAAAAGACAGCCGAAGCTGTCTGAATTCCTACATATTTTATACAATTAAATACGGAAACACATTTCCATGGGAAATGCAATGGAATTATCCACCGTCTTCCGGTCCATATCCACCGAAAAGAAATACAGTTCAAAACCGTTTCCCGGCACCCGGATCCCGTTCATACTAAACCACACCATGGCGTTTCGGTAAGCGTAAAAAATGTACTCCGGGTTATCCCTGCACAGGGTAGCCATGACCTTACGGGAAGGCAGGAGCATGTAATTTTGTCCCGGGTTTTTCCGTTTGGGCACCCTGAGGCAGATACGCACGTCAAACTTCTTGTTGGAGAAATAACGGGTATCCGTCAGGATCCGAAAACCATAGTCCCTGTCATACTCGATTCCCCGCTCTTCCGCTTCATTCACGATCATATGAAGGGTCCGCAGGATATCCTCGTAGCTGCTGATGGAATAAGTCCGTGTATAAAAATAGTCTTCCGGCACTTCCTTGTCAATAATGACTTTCCGGTCGAAATCATCCAGCATGTACTGGAGGTTGTTCAGGTGGGACTGGGCCTGGATCAGGTCCCGTTCATACTTGGATTTTTTCCGGACAAACCGTTCCCGCTTGATTCCGTTGTCCACCAGGTCCCGGATATCATAAATGGCAAACCCCATATCCCGGTACGCCTTCAGAGTGTAAACGGTATCGATCTGTTTGGCACTGTACTGACGGTAACCGTTGGTTTCGTTGATATGATCCGGAATGATCAGACCTTCCTTTTCCCAAAAGCGCAGGGTGGAGGTTGCCACTCCGCACATTTTCGCAAATTCACCGATATTATAATGCATGGCCGCCTCCTCTCACACATCTTAAAAAAACCGGAAATGCCTTTCGGCATTTCCGGCAAAGAAATCATTCTGATTATTCAGCTTGTGTTTCTTATCTGTTGACGCTGGAAGAACCTTTTTCGAGTACTTCTCTTTCGATCTTCAGCAGAGCTGTGGTGTTTGCAGCTTCGTGCTTTCTGATGGAATCGATATCCTTGGTCTTGAATCTAGCCCAAGCGAGTTCCGGAGCCAGTTCAAACTGTAACGGTTTGCCAGTTACATACTGGGAAATCAGTTTACCTGTGATAGGCCCTAATGTGATACCGTCACCTTCGTGACCGCAAGCCATGTAGAATCCGGGAACTTCTTCAACATCGGATACGATCGGCAGCTGGTCTAAGCAGAACGGACGTACGCCGGCGAATGCACGGATACAATTGTAGTTCTTAACTACCGGGAAGAAGTTGATCGCTCTCTGAGCAACAGCCTGCATTACTCTGAAGTCGTTCTTGATGGAATAGCCCTTGAACAGTCTGCAGCCGCCTGCTACGGTATTACCGGTCAGGTCGGATGTGAAGTTCAGACATACGTTGTAAGCTTTTACGAGCGGCGGAATCGGTCTTTCGCCCTGGCCATCCTTGAAGAACTTGGTCAGGAAGTAACCATATTCCATGCACAGTCTGTTCTGGGAGATAGGACCTGTCTTTTCTGTAACGGTCAGCTGGCCCCAACGAGGTTCGATTGGAACATCCAGACCAACCATAGCGCCGATGAACGGTCCCCAAACGCCGCAAGCGTTAACTACTTTCGGAGCCTTGAATTCGCCCTTTGTGGTGATAACGCCTTCAACAGCCTTTGTAGCCGGGTTCTGCTTGATGCCGATAACTTCGGTTCTGGTGAATACATCCAGTAAACCGGTCTTCTTAGCTTCATAAACGAAACCAAATGCTACCAGATACGGAGCAACTGCGCCGTCTTTCGGTACCCACATACCACCTAAGATGTGTGTAGCGGAATTCGGTTCGAGTTCCTTAACTTCTTCTTTGGTGATCATGTACTGTTCAATACCGATAGCCTGGTTCGCTGTAACCTGCTTCTGAGCCATTTCCATTTCGAATTCAGATTCGCAGAAATAAACGAAGCCGCAGGGTTCATCCGGATTGGTTAAGCTTGTGGAATATTCGAAGTCATAGTCAAATGTCTTTCTCATCTGATCGTATAACTTCATGGATTCCATACCCTGGATGGAGTCAACGCCCGGTTCCTTTTCGGAAGCGCCGATGTATCCGTCTGTGTGGGATACGGTACCACTGGCGATATCCTGTCTTTCGATCAGGGCTACTTTCAGACCTTCCTGAGTCAGGTAGTAGCAGCAAGCTGTACCCATCATACCGCCGCCGATTACAATTACATCATAAGAATTCATTTGTGTAACCTCCTAAATTGTTTTAGATTTGGCTAAACATCAAAGGCCTTTGCCGCGCCTTGCGTTCAGCCTCTTCCAATGTTTAGAGTTTTTCATCAATTTCATTATAAACTCTCAACCTTATTCTTTAATGTCAACACCATTATAGCAAAGTTTTTGGTGGTTTTCAAGAATTATTTCGCAATATTTTGGGGTAATATTCTTCCATGATTCGCATAAAAACGCCTTAAATCGGCGATCAGCCCTTGTCCAATTCCAATTTGCATTAATTACATTTTATATTATTGTTTAAGGTTAAAGAAACACCCGGGTCCAAAAGCAAGAACCCGGGTAAAACCCTTGATTTTATGTGGTTTATTTGATGAAAGAAGCCAGCCTTTCGCAGGCATCCAGCAGGATTTTCTCCCCTCTCCGGAACCGCCACCAGTACAGGGCAAAACCGTGCATCATCCCGGATGCTTCGATTTCGCCGGTTTTAACGCCCGAATCCCGCAGAAGCCGCGCAAATGCTCTCCCGTCGTCCCTCAAAGGATCGCAGCCTGCATGAACGAACACGCAGGGCGGGAAATCATTCCACTTCGTTCCCTTTCCCGGGGAATAGTATGGATCTTCCGGATTCGTCCCCTCTCCTTCATAGAGTCGCTCGCAGTATTCCAGCATCTCCCGCGGAAGCACGTAATCGCCTCCTGAAAAGGCTTTCCCGGATTCCGTCTCCATCACTTCCGCCGCGTGGTAGGAACCGTACAGGAGCAGCAGGCCGTTGAGCCGTCCTTCTTCCCGGTCCAGGAGCTTCAGGGCCAGCGCCGCGCTGATCGTCGCACCGGCGCTGTCTCCGCCGGCACAGATCCGTCCCGTATCCCAGTTTCGCTTTTCCGCATTCTCCAGGACCCACCGATAAGCTTTCTGCGCATCTTCAACGGCTGCCGGGTACGGATGCTCCGGCGCCAGGCGGTAATTCACCGACACCACGCAGAAGCCCAGCGTTACCGCCAGTTTCCGGCACAGAGCGTCGTGGCTTTCGATGTTGTGCATGATAAACCCGCCGCCGTGGAAATACAGAAGCACGGGACTTCCACCGGGCAGCTTTCGGCCTTTGTCCGGATCCAGTCCTCGATGGGGCGTGTAAACCCGCATCCGGAGTCCCTGTTCTTCGATCTCCTCCCATTTATAAATGGGAATGATCTCGGTTTTATCATTGAAGGCGGCGTCCGCCGTTTTTCGCATTTCACGGAAATCAAGAGCCGGAGGCACGAAGCCCCGGCTCTCAATACTCTTTTCATAAAATGCATAGACCTGAGGATCTAGAAGCATTTATCCAGCACCTCCGGATCCGGTTCCCGTTTGATCAGGATACCGGCAAGGAAGTAAGCGATACCGCCCGCAAGGAGCCCCAGCACGATTTCGTGGATGCCAAAGGGTGCGATCTTCACCTGGTTGAAGAAGATGAAGACGGCCAGCCCCACGATGATGGATGCGACGCAGCAGCCGCTGTGGGCTTTTTTCCAGTACAGTCCGCCGATCAGCGGCCAGAAAAAAGTGGCTTCCAGTCCGCCCATGGCGAAGAGGTTGATCCAGACGATGATGTCCGGCGGGTTCAGGGCCATTACGAATACGATCAGGCCCAGGATGACGGTGATGGCCATGCTGGCTGCCGGCACTCTCGAAGCCGCCTTTTTGCCCATATCTTTTTCCGCGGCATTCTTCTTGCCCTTGCGGATGTAGTTCACGTAAACGTCTTTGATCAGTGTAGCAGATGCCAGGATCAGCAGGGAGTCCACGGTGGACATTACTGCCGCCAGAGGCGCCGCCAGGAACAGCCCGGCTGCCCAGGTAGGCATAAAGTGAAGCACCACGTACGGAATGACCTTATCGGTGGATTCCAGGCCTCCATCCGGCAGCAGCGGCATGGTCAGCGCGCCGGCAAAGTGCATGCCGATCATCAGGATGCCTACGACGACTGTGCCGTAGATCATGGCCTTATGCAGGGACTGGGTGTCCTTGAAGCCCATGCTCCGGACCGTAGTCTGAGGCAGGCCCAGGATGCCGATGCCGACCAGCACCCAGAAGGAGATCAGGTAACCCGGTCTCAGCGCCGCTACATCTGCGCCGAAAGGTCCTTTGCCCATGAGATCCCAGCCCGGGTTCAAAGCTGCCGTATCGGTGATCAGGTTTTCCATTCCGCCGCCGGCCTTCGCGATAAAGAAGATCAGCAGGAAGGTGCCGATGGCCATGATGAAGCCCTGAATGGTATCGGTGATGACAACGGCCCTGAAACCGCCGATGGCTGTATAAATGATAACTACCGCTGCGAAGATCAGCAGACCGCCCGCATAAGGCAGGCCGGTCACGGTCTGGATCAGGGTCGCACCGCCGATAAACTGCGCCACCATCTGGGTGATGAAGAAGATGACCAGTGCTACGCTGCACATGATGACCACGGCAGGTGATTTATACCTGGCGCGGAGATAATCGGAAATGGTGACCGCTTTGATTCTCCGGGAAATCAGGCCCAGTTTCTTGCCGACAACGCCCAGGGTCAGGAAAGCCGTGCCGATCTGGATCGCGGCGACCCAGGACTGGGTCAGGCCCCAGGAAGAAGCCAGTCCCGGCCCTCCCAGGAAGGAGCTTGCGCTGGTGTAAGTGGCAATCAGGGTCATGGCGAGGACAACGCCGCCCATGGAACGTCCGCCCATGAAATAGTTCTGCAGGAAGCCGCCTTCTGCGTTCTGTCTGGCGGATTGTTTGCTCATCCAGATGCCCAGCACCAGATTGAACAGCATGTAAAGGATCAGAATGATCAGGATTCCCGTGCCTTTAGTCATTCTTTACACCCCCTTCCTCATCGTCCAGGCTGAAGTTTACAAAGACTTTTTTCAGCAGGATCACAACGCCGATGACGGCGACCACGAAGACGCCCGGCGTGCTGAGCCACCACCAAAGCGGAATCCCCGCGATGGTAGCCGTTACGGTGCCGGAAAGACCATAGGCAAAGCCCACATGCCATAAGAAGCAGATGACGAACAGAATGATCGTGGCTTTGGCCTCCTTCCGGATTTGTAATTCTTTTTCTTTTCTTGTCATGATATCCCCCTCAATGGTATTCGGAGTTTTAACGGATAAAACGGATAATGAAAAGGAAACCGGATGCGGCTGCATCCGGTACGGTTTCGATGTTCGTTACCGTGACCTTCTGCAAGCGCGGCGGGTACGAGGGTGCGGAAAGACTCCCCGTCTGAGACGGGCTTCCGGTTCCCTTCATTTCCGGCCTTAGCGCTCCGCTATCTTCTATTTACGGATACACAGTAACCTTTCATATTGTATTAATCGATCATAACGGATAGGAAGCATTCTAGCAGAATGTCTTTCCTTCCGGTGACTTCCAGAGTCATTGTAGCCCAAGGCCATGTGTTTGTCAAGATGAAAACACACTTAATCCAGTTTCAGGTCCCCTTCCTTGATCCATCCTCTTTGGCGGAAGAACTTGCCGATGATCCAGGTCAGAACGCCCGGCAGGATGAAGCAGATCAGAACCAGCCCGATCCAGTCCATGGAGGTGATGGCCGCCTTGGTGCCCTCCGCAATGTCATTGACCCATCCGGTGTATACGCCGATCTGGCCGACCAGGCCGCAGGTGCCCATGCCGGAGGAGATAGCCGGCCCGTTCATTTTCAGCTTGAATATACAGGTGGCAATGGGTCCCGTGATGGCCGCCGCAAGGGTGGGCGGGATCCAGATCCGCGGATTGCGGACGATATTGCCCATCTGCAGCATCGATGTGCCGATGCCCTGGGATACCAGGCCGCCCCAGCGGTTTTCCTTAAAGCTCATCACCGCAAATCCAACCATCTGCGCACAGCACCCGGCTACTGCTGCCCCACCGGCCAGGCCGGTCAGGGAAAGCGCTGCGCAGATCGCCGCGCTGGAAATGGGCAGTGTCAGGGCCATGCCGACTACTACCGATACCAGAATACCCATCAGGAACGGCTGCAGTTCCGTTGCCCACATAATGAAGATACCGACCGAGCTGGCGATCTTTCCGATTCCGGGAGCCAGCAGGGAGGCCAGGACAACGCCTGTAAAGATCGTTACGAACGGAGTGACCAGCAGGTCCACTTTGGTTTCTTTGGATACCATTTTGCCGATTTCAGCCGCCAGAATGGCTATTACCAGTACGGCAAGAGGGCCTCCTGCTCCGCCCAGTGTATTGGCTGCGCCGCCGACTGCCGCCAGCGAGAACAGCACCAGGTTGGGCGCTTTCAGGGCATAGCCGATGGCGATGGCCATGGCAGGCCCGGACATGGCAGTGGCAAAACCGCCTACCGTGTTCAGATAGGGAATCCCGAACTGGGTGCCGATGGTGTTGATGATCGTACCGATCAGCAGGGAACAGAACAGCCCCTGCGCCATGGCGCTCAGCGCATCGATCCCGTATCTCTTCGCTGATACCTCGATGTCTTTTCTTTTCAGAAAAGCTTTGAATTTCGTCATTTTTCCTTCTCCTTTGCGCAACCATAAATGTGATGGTACTGACAGGTGTCTTGACACGTGTCAATACTCCAATCGTCAGTATCAATATATAGCCTTCCCCTGCGTTTGTCAATAACAATATTCCAACACAAATCAAAAAATACACCCCGGTATTTTAACAATTGTTGCAGAAAAAAACCGGACGAGTTTCCTCATCCGGACGAAATGACAATGCCTTTTTTCTTCAGTATCTTTATGGCCTTTTTATAGCCTTCCAGTGAATCACACAAAAGCGTGTGGGAATGCACCCCCTCGGTCAAGGCAGATAAGGGAAGCGCATCCGCTTCGCTGGACTTTTCAATGAACAGTTCCACGTCGTAGCGGGATTCGATATTCAATTCGCCGGTGAGCCGTCCGTAAATCGGGTGCTCCACCGAAACGTTCAGGACCTTGCATCCGTAATCCACGAAGGTGTTCAGTTCCTCCTGAAGTTCTTCGTTGCCGGAATGAGTGCACACCACTTCTTTCCGGATCCCGCTTTCCTCCCGGTGGATCAGATAGCCCCGGGGCGTTGCGTCGATCTGCATGCCGCCACTCCGGAGTAAAGCAATGTCGCCGACAATGATTTGCCGGCTGACCGAAAAACGGGCAGCCAAAGCAGATGCACTGATGGCTTGAGAGCTGGATTTCAGGATCTGTTTAATGGCTTCCCGCCGTTCTTTTGCTATCATGTTTCTAATACTAGTTCAGGAAACTCCAGTTGAAGGAGTCGGAATTCTTCTTAAAGGTTTCCACGAAGACCAAGCCGTTCATGGCGGCTTCATAACCGGGTAACATTTTTCTGCCGGTCCACGCCTGATCCAGCGGAACATATACTTCATTACAAGCCGGGTCATTGACCAGGAACTTGCCGTTGGCATAGCCTCTGATGAGGATGAAGTGCGTCCGGCCGGCGCTGTTGACGAATTTGGCAATGACGCCTTCCGGATGTGCATTCAGCAATGCGAGGATATAATTGGTCTTTTCCGCGATAGACTTTCCGCTCAGTTCATCTCTGGAAATCCTTGCGATATTGATCTTTCCGTAAAGGTCCCAGGTCACGTAAGCCTTGGAGCCGTTGAGCCGGTATGTGGTGCTGCACCAGATCTCCTTGCCGTTCAGGTTGGAGGACAGCATGGAAAGGCTGGCCAGATAGCAGGCACCGCTGATGCCCTGCTGGGATGTATAGAATCCCGGTCCCCACTGAATCGCATTGGGATCCGTCTGTACGGCCGGAGCCGGGGTTTCCACGATCGGAGTGACCGGTTCTGCCGGAGTTTCCGCCGCCGGGATGACGCTCATATCGAAGCCTGCCGTATAAATCGATACCGTGCGGGAAGGATCGTCCCACAGAACGGTCGCATTCAGGGATTCCGATACGAACCGAACCGGTACCAGTGTCCGTCCGTTGATAACCAGGGGCGGCACATCCAGCATGACTTTTTCATCGTTGACGTAAGCGGTATTTCTGCCTACGTACATTTCGATGTTTTTATCACCCAGTGAAGCGGTAATGGTCAGGGTTTCCTGATCCCATCCCACTGTTGCGCCCAGCGCTTCCAGGATCCCTCTCACCGGAACCATGGTCCGGTTGTCGATCCCCATCGCCGGCTGGTCGAAATTCAGGGTCTGGCCGTTCAGCACAACGGTGATATCCGTCGATGCGGTCTGTTCACCGAAAGCGGTAACGCTTCCCATTGACAACAATGTAATGATCAATATGGAAATAACGAAAATTTTGCTGGTACGTATTGTACTTCGCAAGGTTAACACCTCCTAAAATATAACACCCAGAACTGCATTGATCAGTCTGAGGACCCCATTGATCCCAGGAGTAAGGACGAGGTCAATAATGTTAGTGACAAGCAAGATTATCAGAATGATCGATCCGTATTGGATTAGCTTGTGATAAAGTGGGGTCTCATCAAATGAAGTGAGCTCCGCAACGATATTGAAGCCGTCCAATGGGGGGATTGGTATCAAATTGAAGATCATCAAAACGATGTTGATGTACATCCCGTAATAAAGGATGTAGTACAAATACATGCCGTTTCCATTAAAAGCAGCCGGCTGATGAACATTGATCCAGGTGAGGATCACTGCCAGCAGGATCGCCAGTAAAAGATTCATGACGACGCCCGCCGCCGAAATTGCTACTTGTTTGAGTTTTCTGTTTTTTCCGGACAGATTGTAGGGATTGACCGGAACCGGCTTTCCCCATCCGAATCCGACGACCAACAGGCAAATGAAGCCGATGATGTCAATGTGCCGTATGGGATTCAGGGATACCCTGCCCAGGTTCTTAGCGGTATTGTCTCCCATCAGACTTGCAACTTTGGCGTGGGCGAACTCGTGGAATGTCAGTCCGATTATGATACCCGGGAGAATCAATACTTTGGAAACCAGATAATCCATAATAACTCCTAGTAAAACAATTACCGAAATTCTACCATAAAAAGGTTGTTTTGAAAAGGAAAAAATGCCCAGTTGACACTGGGCATCCTTGAAAACGTTGGTATTTCAACGTTCATTTAGTATGTGAATTTTTTGTGTCATCTATATAGTGGGTGTTTTTGACACAAAGCTGTCACAATGGAGCGGGCCTGCTCTGCGGATTCCTTCCCTTCCGGATCGTTCAGAACCAGGGCGATGGCTTCCACGGTTTTCCGCACATCGTCTTCCTTGAATCCGCGGGTCGTCATGGCCGGTGTGCCCAGTCTCAGGCCGCTGGTGACGAAGGGGCCGTTGGGGTCGTTCGGGATGCTGTTCTTGTTGGTAGTGATCCCCGCTTCATCCAGCAGTTTTTCCGCTACCTTGCCCGTAATGCCCTTGTTGACCAGCTTTACCAGCACCAGATGATTGTCCGTGCCGCCGGAAACCAGTTCAAAGTCATATTTCTTCAGCGCTTCCGCCATGGCCTGCGCATTCCGGATAATCTGATGGGAGTATTCCTTGAATTCCGGCTGCAGCGCTTCCTGGAAGCATACGGCCTTGCCGGCGATGACATGCATCAGCGGACCGCCCTGAAGCCCCGGGAACATGGCTTTATCAATGGCTTTGGCATATTCCTCTTTGCAGAGGATTACGCCGCCCCTGGGCCCTCTCAGGGTCTTGTGGGTGGTCGTTGTCACGAAGTCCGCGTGTTCCATCGGATTGGGATGGTCTCCACCGGCCACCAGGCCGGCGATATGAGCCATATCCACCATCAGCAGTGCGCCGACTTCATCCGCGATTTCCTTGAACTTCTTCGCATCGATGGTCCGCGGGTAAGCGCTGGCACCGGCAACGATCAGCTTCGGCTTGCATTCCTGCGCGATCCGTCTCACTTCATCAAAGTTGATGGTTTCCGTTTCCGGGTCGATGCCGTAGGAAACGAAATTGAAATACAATCCGGAAATGTTGACCGGGGATCCGTGGGACAGGTGTCCGCCGTTGGACAGGTCCATGCCCATTACCGTATCGCCGGGCTTGAGCATCGCAAGATAGACGCCCAGATTGGCGCTGGCACCGCAGTGGGCCTGCACATTGGCATGTTCAGCCCCGAAGAGTTCCTTTACCCGTTCGATCGCCAGTTTTTCCGCCACGTCCACGAATTCACAGCCGCCGTAATAACGTTTGCCGGGATAGCCTTCCGCATATTTATTGGTCATTTCACTGCCACAGGCTTCCATAACGGCCCGGGAGGTGAAATTCTCCGATGCGATCATTTCGATCTTGTTCTGCTGACGGGATGCCTCGTCCCGGATTGCCTGTGCGATTTGAGGATCAACCTGATCCAGATAGTTGTAATACATTGCAGCCTCCTCTTCTTATTCCTTTATTATATCAGCCGGTATTCCTCCGCCAGCGCCTTAAAGGCCGGCAGGGAGTTCACCACGGTGTCCCGGGATACGCAGTAACTGATCCGGACAAAGCCCGGACATCCGAAGGACCGTCCCTGGACCACCAGCAGATTATGTTTTTTTGCCGCTTCGCAGAAATCCCGTTCATCTTCCACCGGTGACTTCAGGAACATGTAAAACGCCCCTTCCGGCTTCACGCAGGTATAACCGTATTCCTGCAGCGCACTAAATAGAATTTTACGGTTTTCATCGTAAAAGTCAATATCCGTTTTTTCATCGCAGCACAGAGCCGCCACTTTCTGGGCCAGGGCCGGCGCATTGACAAAGCCCAGAACCCGGTTGGCCACCGCCGCCCCTTCGATGATGTCATCCGCATCATCCACCTCGTCCGGCATTACCAGGTAACCGATCCGGTCGCCCGGCAGGGACAGGGACTTGGAGAAGGAATACCCCACAACGGTATTGCGGTAATACTTCGTCAGATACGGGACCACCGCGCTGTCGTATACCAGTTCCCGGTAGGGTTCGTCCGAAATCAGGTAAATCGAGGTGCCGAACTCCTTCTGTTTCTCCTCCAGGATCTTTGCGATTCCCTGAATAGTCTCTTCCGAATAAACTACGCCGGTGGGATTGTTCGGCGTGTTGATAATGACTGCTTTGGTCTTCGGGCCGATCATCTTTTCAAACGCCTCCAGATCCGGCTGGAAAGTCTGCGTCTGAGGGGGCACCGCTTCCAGTTCGCCGCCGGCATTCGAAACATAGGTATTGTATTCCACGAAGTACGGGGCAAAAGTCAGCACCTTGTCGCCGGGATCCAGCAGCACTTTCAGGATCACGTTCAGGCCGCCCGCCGCCCCTACGGTCATCAGCAGGTTCCGGGCGGTAAACGCCGTGCCGAACCGACGGTTGATGCTTTCCGCGATGGTTCTCCTCACGTCTTCATACCCGGCGTTGCTCATGTACCCGTGCAGCACCAGCGGGTCTTCGTTTTGCGCAAGATCCACAATGGCTCGGCGGACCGATTCCGGAGCCGGTACATTGGGATTGCCCAGGCTGAAGTCAAAAACGTTTTCCGCGCCGTAGATTTCCGCCAATCGGTTTCCCTCTTCGAACATGGCGCGGATCGCGGAATTGCCATCCACCAGTTTCTTCATCTCTTTACTGATCATAACACTCTCCTCTTCTCTCTACTTTCCGGCCAGGTATTCGATGGCCTCCCGGTACACTTCAAACCCTTTTCCGCTGATGGTTTTTTCACATACCATCGAGAGGTAGGAAAAGCGCCGGAATTCTTCTCTTTTAAAGATGTCCGACAGATGGACTTCCACCGCCGGAATCTGAACCGCTTTCAGCGCATCCATGATGGCCACGCTGGTATGGGTATACCCGCCGCCGTTGATGATGATGCCGTCGATTCTTCCATAGGCTTCCTGGATGAAATCGATGATGGTGCCCTCGTGGTTGGACTGGACGATTTCCGTTTCCACCCCGGCATCCTCTGCACATCGTTCGATATAGCCGACCAGTTCCGGATAAGTCCGGGTGCCGTAGATTTCCTTTTCGCGAATCCCGATCATATTGAGATTCGGCCCGTTGATCACCAGAATTTTCATGATTTCTCCTTTCCTACACCAGATCCGACAGATCGAAGCCCGCCGGCGAGATGTATTTCTGTCCGCCTTTGATGATGAATATATTGCCGCTGCGCTGGATCCGGATCCCGAACTCTTCCAGGACATGGAGGGTATCCTCTGCCTCGCTGTAATGTTCATATCCTTCTTCCAGCACGATTTCACTGTTTTCCTTCAGCATCGGAAGCGCCATCAGCAGCCCCGACAGGAATTTCCGGTTGGTGTCCGCAGGCAGTTCAAACCGTCCGCCCGTAAAGCTGCCGCTGAGTTCAAACGGAAAATGGTCGAAACGGAACACGCAGCCCTTGGGTTCCATGACCCCGATGATGTCCTCAAAAGGCGTCCGGGCCAGGTCACCGGTCCCGGAAACGAACACTTCCCGGTTCGTCGCTGCCATGATCGGCACCAGGATCCGGAACGCAGTCTCATTGTTTCCGCAGTTGATGATGGGCAGGAAATCGCCTTTTTCACGGATCTTTTCCTCCGTGATCGGCGCGATCTGCCACATATTCTCGTTTCTCACTTCAATCCCTACACCCAGTTCCTTCAGGCATTCTACCAGCGTCTGGATATTCTCGCTGCTGCCGCTCATCCGGAAGACGGTCTTGCGGTCAGCCACCGCCGCCGCTACCAGCACCTGCTGGACCACATCCTCGTCCGTAAATACCTTGCTTTCTTCCAGTTGTTCCATATCACTCACGCTCATATTCTTATATAGTTCGTTTTCCATCGCATCATGGACGATCTTCGTCAGGTTGTCCGTATGGATGCGCTGCACTTCGCATTTGCCGACTTTGACCGGGAAAACGATATCGATCATTTCGTCTTTCCGGGTCCGGTCCCATCTCATCCGCGACACAATGTCTTCCTGTTCCAGTTTGCATTTGGTGGGAAGGCCGTTGCGGATCAGGGCCTCGTTGATTTTCCGCACCATATCGCTGCCGGTAAAGCCCATGGATACGCCGGCTTTCGCCGCCATCAGCATGCCCATGGCCACGGCGCTGCCGTGATGAATCCTGTGCTGGCTGACTTCCTCGATTGCCCGGGCAAAGGTATGCCCAAGGTCCAGAAGTTGTCCCCTGCCCATGCCTTCCTCATCCTCTTCCAGGATGCGGGCTTCCAGTCTGGCACAGTCCTCAATTATATCTTCCACACCGGTCTGGAAAGTAGCCCTGGACAGCCGGGAGAACATTCTCTTATCTCCGACCAGAGCATATTTGATCGCCTCCGCTGTGCCTTCCGCAAAGAGTTCCGGCTCCAGGGTTTTAAACGATTCCGGATCACAGATCACCATCACCGGATGATGCTTGGTCCAGACGGCATTCCCGCCGTTTTCCAGGTTGATGCAGGACCGTCCGTTGACGCAGCAATCCACCGCCGCCAGGAAAGTGGTCGGGATCCGGACATGGTCAATGCCCCCGCAGTACAGCGAGGCCGCAAAACCTGCCAGATCCATGGAAACGCCGCCTCCCAGGGCGATGATCAGGTCGTCCCGGGTCATCAGGTTCTCCGCCATTTTTTCCAGAAGGCCGTTCACATTGGCCAGATTCTTGGAAGTCTCCCCGGCAGGGAAGATAAAACTCTGGGTATTGAAGCCGGCCCGGCTGAGGGAGCCCGCCACCCGGTTCCCGTAGAGGGAATCCACCATGTCGTCTGCCACGACCATGACCCGGGTACCGGGGTCCGCCGTTTCCATCAGGGTCTCACCGACCCGGTCCAGGCTTCCCGATTCGATATAGAAATTGTATTTTCTCGTTGACAGATTGATTTCAATCTTTCTCATAACTCCACCATCCTGCCGTTATCAGCTGAAACGTTTCTCTCTCAGCATGGCATTCCACTGTTCCACCACACTTCGCAGGTCCGGGGACAGCCGCTTCATGGTTTCCTGCCGGATCTCGTCATCGATGGAATAAAAGGCTTCCGCAATGGATCCCGCCATGGCAGCCAGGGTATCCGTATCGCCGCCGATGGACACTGCCCTGCGGATGACATCCTCGAAGTTTTCCCCTTCCAGGAACGCTACGATCGCCTCCGGCACCGTAACCTGACAGCTGCTGGTGATCCGGGCCATCCGCTGGAATTCCTCCACTTCATGGTCCAGGTCGTAGCCAAACCGCTTTTCGATGTAGGTGCGGATCTCCTCTTTCGTTTTACCGGTCCTCGCCAGGAAGATCGCCGCCGCAATTGCCTGGGCGCCCTTGATCCCTTCCGGATGATCGTGGGTCACGGAAGCGCTGAGCTCCGCAAACTCCTCAACGGTCTGCAGATCGTCGAAGAACCAGGCTACCGGTGAGACCCGCATGGCGGAGCCGTTGCCAAAACTCCCGTATCCTTCCTCGTCCTCCCGGCACAGCCATTCCGCAAACAGGCCTCCATAGCCGGCGTTGGGATAAAAGCGTCCGAATTTACGCATCTCGGTAATAAACAGGCTCCGGGTTTTCTTCCGGTCACCGCCGCCCTTCATCAGGGCTTCGGCGATAGCCACAGTCATTACCGTGTCGTCGGTGAATTCGGAATAAGGGCTGAACAGCGGAAACTCATCCGCTTCGATCAGTTCCCCGCAGTATTCATACGGGCTTCCTACGATATCGCCCGTGATCGCACCAAGCATAGGCTCACCTCCAGATAACTCTCTTTATTTCGCCCCTTTGGAACGAACTTTTCTATAATACAGTTTGACCGCAATGGTCAGCGCATAGTCATATATCAAAAACAGCACCAGTGCAGCCGGGACCAGGCCCCAGAACGGGAACCATTCCGGCAAGGTCATGTCGCCCAGCACCAGCTCCGAAAAACCCGCCAGGGCCGAAATGCTCACGATCAGGCAGAAGCCGCACTTGATCATCAGCTGGACCCAGGGCTTTTTCGGTTTTTCCGCAAAATATTTCACGATGGGATAAAGGCCGAAAAAAATCACAAAAAGGACCGCCGCAGCCTTGTCCGGTGCCAGCAGGAAACCCAGGATGTCCGCCGCCGCATACTGGACAATGCCGTAGCGGATACCGCTTTCTACAATGGTGAAAGCGCCTACGGCTGATGCCACAGCCAGCAGCGTCAGGTCAAATCCCGGAATCACGGATGCTCCGACAATCAGGATCACTTCAATGGCCAGATACAGGCTGCTGACCGTAAACTTCCTCACATTTTCATTTCGCATTTTCGCTTCACCGTCTAACAGCAGTCACACAGACAGTCTGCGCACATGTACATACCGCAGAGCTGACAGCACATATCGTTGCTGTTGTTGTAACCCTTTCCGTAAGATGTGTTCTGGTACGCTCCGCCGGTACTCATGATCCGGCTGAGGGTCTGCCGGTACTCCACATTGGAGGGTTCCATGCTGACCGCTGTCTGAAGTTTCGTGACGGCATCATCCACCCAGCCTTTCCGATAGGAAACGGAGCCGCTGAGGAAATACCATTCCGCACTGCGGTCCGAAGTGCTGTTCAGGATGGCTTCGGCGCCGTAGATATTCCCGGCGTTGATCATCTGCCGGGCCTGCTGCAGTGCATCAGGCTGAGTCTGGTAGGCTCCGGCATAACTGCCGGATCCGCTGCTGTAGCTGCCGCTGTAAGTGCCGCTCTGACTGCCCTGATTTTTGCAGATTTCATCGTAGGCTTCGTTGACCTCCTGGAGCTTTTCCTTGGCCAGGTCCGCTAGGGGGTTGTCCACATACTTGTCCGGGTGGTACTTCTTGACCAGTTCTTTGTATGCCGCTTTCACTTCCTCCATGGACGCTGTGCGGTCGACGCCCAGGACTTCATAGGGATCTCTCATCTTCTTCCTTTATTCCTTTCTTTAACACTTCATCGGTTTTTCTATGCAATCCAAAGTACAGCACGTTATCCGTGATGCCCTTGTTTTTCCGTATGTTCAGAAGGTCGTACGCCCTGCTCATCTCCCCCAGATGGAAGAACAGCAGAAATCGCACCGCTTCCCGGGTACGTTCCCGGAATTCCTCTTCCGTTTCCGTTTCCCGGTCGAATCCGTACCGCAGCAGGACCGGATTGTAATTTCCGTCCCGGATATTCTCGCCAATGTCGTCCCAGGCATCGGTCAGGTACAGCCATCGCCCCAGCGCACTGCCTAACTGCCGCAGCACCTCGCGGTCATTCTCTTCCGCATCGGGAAATGCGGAAAACGCCGCCGCCATGATTCTGCCGAAGACAGCGCAGGTCTCATCCAGGGAATCACTCCCCGACTTTTCCAGTTCGGAAAGCCGGTTTAGTTCCCCTTCGATTTCTTTCGTCAGTTCGGGATAGCGCTCACGCAGTTTCTGGTATGCTCCTTTCAGAAACATTCGAAGGGCGCGTGCGGACAGTTTTCCCTCGTCCCGTACGTCGTCTTCCAGCTTGGCATAGGCCAGGATCAGCAGGATATCCGCTGCATGGTCCACCGCCGGATTGTCCACGCAGATGAACTTTTTCTTCACCGGATGGACGATGCAGTGGCCGGGGATCACCTGTTCCCGTTCCTGGGACAGTCCTGCCAGAAGCAGCGCCAGAAACGCCGAGTCGTAGCTCAAAAGCATCCGGGGCAGCTGCCCGTAGCGGGCGGCGATGGACTTGCACACCCCGCAATAGTAGCTGTTATACAGTTCGAATTCCCGGACCTTCATTTCCGGCTTGTCCGCGATCACGTATCCGGTCATAATACCCTCTGTTTCGTTATTTTATCTATTATATCACAAAATACCGTAGTATACAAAGAACGAAGCGTGATTTCACGCTCCGTTCAGAAGATTTTTCGTTTGTTTTACTTGGATGTCTGCTGTTCTACCAGACGTTCGCCGGAATGGCGTTTTCTCAGCACAGGTTTTTCGATCTTTCCGGTGGGGTTCCTCGGCACATCCTCAAAGAAGATCTTCCGGGGTCTCTTGTACCGCGGCAACGCT
>JAFWFI010000132.1 GCA_017515705.1 Bacillota bacterium | reverse complement strand
CACGATGAGCACGAGCACCACCATCATGACCACGATGAGCACGAGCACCATCATCATGACCACGATGAACATGACCACGATCACGAACATCACCACCATCATCATGCAGAGGATATCTTCACCAGCTGGGGAAGAGAGACCACGAAGAAGTACACGAAGGAAGAACTGGACCACATCCTGCGGGAACTGGAGCACCAGGCGGAATACGGGCTGGTCATCCGGTCCAAGGGCATCGTGGAGAATGCCGATGGCGGCTGGATCCACTTTGAATACACGCCGGGCGAACCGGAAATCAAGGAAGGCAGCGCCGGCATCATCGGTCGTCTGTGCGTGATTGGCGCGGACATCGACGAAGAAGCCATCGCAGAATTATTTGGAGTAGAGTAATAGGGAGTACAGCATGGAAATACCTGTTTATTTATTTGCGGGGTTCCTGGAAGCGGGGAAGACCAGCTTTATCCAGGAGTCACTGGGGGACGAATTCTTTGACGACGGCACCACCACGCTGCTGCTGGTCTGCGAAGAGGGCATCGAGGAATACGAACCGGAAAAATTCGTCACCGACAAGATCCACATCGAATACGTGGACAAGGAAAAGCACATTACGAAAGCCTGGCTGAAGTACCTGGAACAGAAGTACCGGGTCCGCCGGGTGCTGGTGGAGTACAACGGCATGTGGTCCCTGGAGAATTTCATCGCGAATTCTCCGGACAACTGGCTGCTGTACCAGTCCGTCATGATGGCGGATGCCACTACCTTCATGAACTACAACGCCAATATGAGAAATCTCGTGGCGGATAAACTGAAAATCTGTGAAATGGTGGTCTTCAACCGTTTCACAGACGACATGGACAAGATGGAATACCACAAGATCGTCCGGACCTTCAACAAGCGGGCGGAGATCCTCTACGAATATGGCCCGGACAAGATCGTCCAGGACGATATTCCGGATCCGCTTCCCTATGATCTGGATGCGGACGTGATCGAAGTGGAAGACGAAGACTATGCGGTCTGGTACCGGGATGTGAACGAGGAAACCCCGGATTACGAGGGGAAAACGGTGCACATCAAGGGCCGGGTCATGAACGAAGGACGTTTCCCGGAGAGATGCTTCGCCTTTGGGCGTCATGTGATGACCTGCTGCGTGGAGGACATCGAATTCTGCGCCGTAGTGGCCCGGATGGATAACCCGAAGAAGCTGAAAAACGGCTCCTGGGTATGGCTGACGGCGAAGATCACGGAGGAAGCGCATCGGGTCTACAGCGGCGAAAGGGGTCCCGTGCTGGATGTGATCAGCGTGGAGCCGGCCAAAGCGCCGGAAGACGAAGTGGCTGTATTTTATTAGAGACGGGAAAAGATCCTTCGCTACGCTCAGGATGACAACAGGGTCATTCTGAGGCTACAGGCCGAAGAATCTTTTTCAGTCTCAAAAGGATAAATGGTTATGGTAAAAAAACTGGCCGGATGTATCCGGGAGTATAAAAGGGACACGATCCTGACACCGTTGTTCATGGTGGGCGAGGTCGTGATGGAGACCATCATTCCCTTTGTTATGGCCCGGCTCATCGACTACGGAATCGATATGGGGAATATGGGTGCCATCTGGAAATACGGCGGCATCCTGGTTGCCTGCGCCCTTTTATCCCTGCTGTTCGGCACCTTGTCCGGGCGGTTTGCGGCGACGGCTGCGGCGGGCTTCGCCAAAAACCTGCGGCACGATATGTTCTATAACGTGCAGCGGTTTTCTTTTGCCAATATTGACAGATTCTCTACGGCCAGTATTATCACGAGGCTCACCACGGACGTGACCAACGTACAGAACGCTTTCATGATGATCATCCGGGTCGCCGTGCGAAGCCCCATGATGTTCATCTTTTCCGTCATCATGGCATTTGCCATCAACGTGAAGGTGACGCTGCTGCTGATCGCGATCCTGCCCTTCCTGGCGGCGGCGATCTTCGGCATCGTTCACGTGGCCTTCCCGATTTTCGACCGGATCTTCAAGACGTACGACAAGTTGAACAATGTGGTCCGGGAAAACATCCGTGGGATCCGGGTAGTCAAAGCCTATGTCCGGGAAGACCATGAAGTGGAGAAATTCAATGAGGTTTCCGGCACCATTTTCCGGGACTTTTCCAAGGTTGAAAAAATCATCGCTTTCAACGGGCCGGCCATGCAGCTGGCGATTTACGGCTTCATGATCGGGGCTTCCTGGCTCAGTGCAAAGATGATCGTGGGCGGAACCATGACCACCGGAGAACTGGTGAGCATCATTTCCTACGCCATGCAGATCCTGATGGCACTGATGATGCTGTCCATCATTTTCGTCATGATCACCCTGGCGCGGGCGTCGGCGGAGAGAATCTGCCAGGTGCTGGACGAGGAACCGGATATTACGAATCCCTCTCCGTCCCTTCAGGACGGCTCGGGGAGATTGGAGATGGAAGATGGAAGAGAGGAGAAGGACGCACATCCCGTGGCGGACGGTTCCATCGAATTCCGGAACGTCTCCTTCAGTTATGAAAACGACATGAACAAGCTCTGCCTGTCGGATATCGACCTGAACATTCGCTCCGGCGAAGTGGTCGGCATCATCGGCAGCACGGGCAGTTCCAAGACCACCCTGGTGCAGCTGATCCCCCGGCTGTATGACGTAACGGCGGGCGAACTGCTGGTAGGGGGAAGAAATGTAAAAGAATACGACCTGCAGACCCTTCGGGACGGTGTTTCGATGGTGCTGCAGAAAAACGTGCTGTTCTCCGGCACGATAAAGGATAATCTTCGCTGGGGCGATCCCGATGCT
>JAFWFI010000131.1 GCA_017515705.1 Bacillota bacterium | reverse complement strand
GTCTCTCCGATGGTGATCCTGTCGATGCCGGAGAAGCAGACGATGTTGCCGGCGGAGGCGCTCTCCACCGCTTCCTTGCCCAAATCCTCGAATTGATACAGGTTGGAGACCTTTCCCTTATACCGGTTCTCCGGGTGATGGAAATCGCAAACCAGGACCTCCTGGCCCTGTTTCAGAACGCCCCGCTGGATCTTGCCAACGGCCATCCGGCCCACATAATCGTTGTAGTCGATGGAAGAGACCAGGATCTGCACCGGGCTCTCCGTATCCGCTTCCGGCGGATCGATGTAATTCAGAATCGTTTCAAACAGCGGCCGCATGTCCATTCCGGACAGGTCGTCTTCCAGGAAATCCTCCGGGGAATAGGCCGCGTATCCTTTTTTGGCGGAGGTATAGATAATGGGGGAGTCCAGCTGCTCGTCCGTGGCATTCAGGTCCAGCAGCAGCTCCAGGGTTTCATCGGTGACTTCATCCGCCCGCTGGTCCGGCCGGTCCACCTTGTTGACGACCAGGATCACCTTGTGGTTCAGTTCCAGCGCCCGCTGCAGCACGAACCGTGTCTGGGGCATGGGGCCCTCGAAGGCGTCCACCAAAAGGAGAACGCCATCCACCATCTTCAGGATGCGCTCCACTTCCCCGCCGAAGTCGGCGTGGCCGGGAGTGTCCACGATGTTGATTTTGACGTCCTTGTACCGTACGGATGTATTCTTGGCCAGGATGGTGATGCCTCTTTCCCGTTCCAGGTCGTTGCTGTCCATGACCCGGTCCGTCACTTCCTGGTTTTCCCGATAGACGCCGGACTGCTTCAGCAGCTGGTCCACCAGGGTGGTCTTGCCATGATCGACGTGGGCGATGATGGCGATGTTTCTCAGAGATTCGTCCCTCATATGTCTTTCCTTTCTGCCGGATGGGAGATGGGAGATTGCAGTATGGAGAAGATTCTTCTCCAATCTCCAATCTTCAATCTTCACTCTCTTCCTCAAACAACTCCGGGTGTTCTTTCCGGAGCTTCTCTTCTTCCTCTTTTGCCTGCCGGGAGGCGCGCACGTAGAGCACCGCCAGAATGATGGCCAGAATGCTGTACATGATGATGACGCCCAGGTTTCCCACCGTGCCGGACAGGGTCTTTTCCAGAATGCCGAATACCAGCAGGGCGATGATGACCACCGCGCCGATGATGATTGCTGATTTTTTCATATTGATATCCTCATATGTTACGCCTTCGTTCCATAAACGGGAGGAGAAACGTCGCAGGGACATTGCGAGCAGCCGGTTCTTAGCGATTGGCGAGCTCCTAAGGAGCGAAGACAGAGCTTAGTACCGCTGCGTCGCGAGCCATAGCGAGAGCGTGTCCCGAGATGTTTGCTCCGGACGTATGGAACGAAGATCGTTTATAATCGTGCTTTTAAATACAGGATGTTTTTACCCCAGTTTTTAAATTTATCCTCATATTCCGTAGTCACTTCCTTTGCCCGCAGCGGCGAAGCGTGGAGATCCCAGGAAATGTCCAGAATCTTTGCGCCGAACTCCCGGAATTCCTCCAGCGAGAACTCGAACAGGGCGTCGCCGTCGGTCTTGAAGGCAATGGTTCCCTCCGGCTTCAAGAACCGGCGGTATTCCGCCAGATAACGCCGGTGGGTGAGCCGCCGCTTGGCGTGCCGGGCCTTGGGCCAGGGATCGCTGAAATTCAGGTAAAGGCCGGCGATTTCCCCCGGGCCGAAGCACTCGGAGGGGCGCTGAAGGAACTGGCCGATGAAGCGGACGTTTGTAAGCCCCGCTTCATGGACACGCTGG
>JAFWFI010000011.1 GCA_017515705.1 Bacillota bacterium | reverse complement strand
CCGCCAGGGGGTGTGCTGCGAAGGAGACTATTACTGGGTCAGCGGTTCTGCTTCTCTGGTGAAGTATGACCGGGACTGGACGCCGGTTGCGGAGAATGACGACCCATTCCGGGGATATGAGATCCGGGTCAACCATATCGCAGACATCGATGTGTTCGAGAATGAACTGTACATCGGCGCGGAGTATTTTATGGACGGCGTCGGTGAGAATATCCAGATCGCCATATATGACGGGGATACGCTGGAATTGAAGCGGACTTTTCCGTTTGAGCCGGAAAGCGGGCAGTTGGAGTGTTCCGGGATTGCAGTGGATCCGGACACCCGGACGGTCTGGATGTGTTCCTGGGTGGGGGAAGAGAGCGGCCGCTATCTGTACAAATATAACCTGGATTCGGGCGAATACCTGGGCAAGGTCCACATGCAGGCTCCGCCCCAGTGGCTGCAGGGCATTGCATACCATGACGGGTGCTTTTATATGACGGCGGACGACGGGACGGCGGACGATGATGAACCGGATCATCTCTACCGGACGCGGATCGAAGAGGGGGCGACAAACTGCACCGTGACTTTGGAGCGGACTTTTGATGATGTCACGCGTCAGGGAGAAATCGAAGGCCTGACTTTTGATGAAGAGAACGGGCAGCTCCTGTTACTGTATAACCGCGGCGCCCGGATCGTCCTGGGGATGCCGAAGGGGTTTTACGAAGGCTATGACCGGGAGATTTCGGAAGTATTTACATTTGCAGTGGAAAAGTAATGAGAAACACCCCAGGCTGATGTGGGCACCGGGCCCTGCGAGGGATAGCGAAGCTTCTGACGAGGTTCCGGCAAGGTTGGGAATATAATATAATACTGAGACAGGTTTCACCCTGTCTTTTTTTCTTTTATCAATAAGAAGGACAGGGGAAATCCACTCAAAAGCGTCTCGAGATTAAGCTAAATCCTGTCCTATTGTATTATTTTAAAAAATATGACAGGGGAAAGCCCTCGGAAAACTGGACGAATCCTCTTTTTACTCTGTCCCAAATTTAGTTTATATAACAAGAGGACAGGGAAACCCGCTCGGAAATCGTTCTTAAAGCAACATTTACCCTGCACTAAATACTACTTTTTAAGGAAAAAGACAGAGAAAGGTACCGGGGACATGCCAGAGGTGCGGGCCGATGTGGGCATCGGGCCCTACGTACTATACGTTGGGAATCCGCATCCCCTCTGACGGGGCGGAAGGCTTGTTTTTTATTGAAGAGGGGGTTGGAGTTAGGGTATAATAATAAGTAGCTGAAAAAACGGCATCTAAGGAGGAACAGAATGAAACGTTTTTCAATGATTATAATCAGTGTCATGCTGCTCTTTTCTCTCGCTGCAGCTGTGTGCGCAGCGGAAAGCGCTTATACCGATGTCAGCGACAGCGATTGGTACGCTGGGGCGGTCAAAGAGCTGCAGACAGAGGGTATCATGAACGGTGTGGGCAACAACCGTTTTGATCCGAACGGTATCTTTACCCGTGCGCAACTCGCCACGGTGCTTTACCGTCTGGCAGGTGAACCCGCTGTAAGCGGTGAGGACGGGTTTTCCGATACGAAGTCCGGCACATGGTATTCCGATGCCGTTCTTTGGGCATCGAAGGGCGGCATTGTCAATGGTTACGGAAACGGAAAGTTTGGGACAAATGATCCGACGACGCAGGAGCAGCTTGCCGTGATGCTCTGGCGCAGCGCGGGGTCTTATGTCCTGGGCAGCGCCTATGCGGATCCCGACGGCGTTGAAAACAGCGCCAGCAACTGGGCTTTTGATGCTGTCCGCTGGGCCCGGGTGGACGGTCTTCTGACGGACGCCATCCCCTTTGAACCGACAAAGCCGGCGACCCGTGCACAGGTGGCCGACATGGTTTCCCGATACCTGCAGCTTCTTGAAAGATTCTCCGACCCGGACGCCGTCAGCGGTGCAACGTCACAGTCGGATGCGGGCGGACGCATTTTGGTTGCATATTTCTCCTGTACAGGGAACACGGAAAAGGTTGCGGGTTATGTCGCAGAGGCGCTGGATGTTTCGGCGTATGAAATCGTGCCGGAGACCCCATATACTTCTGCGGATCTCAACTACAGTGACAGTTCTACCCGTGCTGCACGGGAACAGAACAATCCGAACGCCCGTCCCGGAATATCCGGTAAAGTGGAGAATATGGATCAATACGATATTATCTTTCTCGGGTATCCCATTTGGTGGGGGCAGGCTCCGAAAATCATGTACACTTTTGTCGAGAGCTATGACCTCAGCGGCAAGACCATCGTTCCGTTCTGCACTTCCGGAAGCAGTGGCATCGGTTCCAGTGCGGTGAACCTGAGCAAAAGCGCTCCGGATGCGGAATGGCTGAGCGGGAATCGTTTCAGCGGAAGCGCAACAAAGGAATCGGTGGCGAAGTGGATCGACGGTCTCGGACTGGAACCGGGAGTTGATTGAGGAGGCATAATACAGAATACGAAGCGTAAGGAGACAGAATGATGAAAAAGTATATGGTTTTAGCCTTGTTCTTGATTGGACTGTTAGTATTGGCCGGTTGTTCCGGTTCCGGTTCGGAAACGGATTCGGAGCAGAGCCCTTCCGTTCAGGTTGAGGAGGGAACCGTTCTGGAGAAAAGCCCCATTGATTTTTCACAAATAGGTTTTCAGGTCAGCCCTGAATCGGAGAACGGAGCGGGGAATGTTCTTAAATGCAGTTTTACGAATGATACGGGATTTACCATCGACAGGCTGGAGCTGAAATGGACGGAGAAGAAAGACCTGGGCAAGAAAGAGCGGAAGCTCTGGAACGATACGTTAAAGGCCTATCTGGAGGAGTCCACCAAACAGGACCCGGAGTTTGACATGAACAACGAGGAGGATAAGGCAACGTATGATTATCTGATGAATTATGTCGATACATCAAAGCCGGGTGCGCATTCCCATGTCCTCTATATTGAAAACGGCAGCAGTAAAGGCGATGTTGTGATTTTTTATGATTGGGAATCCGTTCCAATCGCAGAGTCCACAGTTCCCGGCGCAGACATCAATGCTTTATTTGACATGCTGGAACCCTATTCCATGGAAGTTCTTTTTACGGATGGAGAAGGGAAGCAGCAGACTTTGAAATACCTGTTTGAGGACGGAACGGTATTGGCGTTGGAATAGTTGGATGACAAAAGGAGCGCGGATATGTTTACTTACCGCCGGAAGGCGTATTATCATGAAACGGACCAGATGGGGTTGATCCACCACTCCAACTACCTGAAGTGGATGGAGGAGGGGCGCATCGCCTTTATGGACGAGATGGACCTCAGTTACAAGGAGATGGAAGAAACGGGGATTCTTTCGCCGGTGGTGGAAGTCTCGGTGCAGTACCGGCAGCCGGTGGCGTTCGACGATGAGGTGGAGATCCGGATCTCGGTGGAGAAATACACCGGGGCGGTGCTGGAAGTCGCTTATGATATCTTCAACGTCACGAAGAATAAGCAGTCGGCGCAGGCACAGTCGAAGCACTGCTTTCTGAAGGGCGGGCGGCCCGTGTCATTGAAGCGGGCACTGCCGGAAGCGGATGCAAAGATCCGGGGTATGATGGAAGGAGGAGAGTAATGAAAGGAAGTTTCAATCGGATCTCGCAGGAAGATGCGAAGGAAATGATGGAATTGGAGGACGGTCATGTGATCGTGGACGTCCGCCGTCAGGACGAATATAGAAAGGGGCACATTCCCGGGGCGGTGCTGATTCCCAACGAGAGTATTTCAGTGGCGCCGCCGGAGCAGCTGCCGGACAAGGATCAGATTATCCTGATTTACTGCCGGACCGGGGCCCGTTCCAAACAGGCAGCACAGAAACTGGCGGACATGGGCTATACCAATCTATACGAGTTCGGCGGGATCAATAAATGGACCGGACCGGTCGTGAAAGGAGAATAAAAATGGGTAAAAAACTGGTGGCGGTGAATGCCGGACCGCGGATGAAGTGGAATACGGACACGCTGATCACGGAGGCGATCAAAGGAGCCGAGTCGCAGGGCGCGGAGGTGCAGAAGTTCGACCTTTTCCGGCTGGAGAGGTACACCGGGTGCATTTCGTGCTTTGGCTGCAAGAAGGAAAAGTTCAAGGGACACTGCATCTGCAAAGACGGGCTGACGCCGGTGCTGGATGCGATCCGTGAGTCGGACGGGCTGATCATCGGCTCGCCCAATTACCTGAGCGAGTTAACGGCGTCCTTCCGGGCGTTGTATGAGCGTCTGATCTTCCAGTACCTGACCTATACCGTGGAAAAGCCGTGCTGCAATGAGCGGCCGATCCCGGTGCTGCTGATCATGACGAGCAATGCGCCGGATACCATGTTCCTGGATATGATGCAGAAATATCAGCAGACGTTTAATGCCTTTGTGGGGCCGACGGAAGTTTTGATCAGCGGGGAGACGCTGCAGCTCAAGGATTACGGCAAGACCGACTGGCAGTGGACGCTGTTTGATCCGGAGGCAAGGCAGAAACGGCATGAGGAGGTATTCCCGAAGGAATGCCAAAAGGCCTTTGAAATGGGAGCGGCTTTGGTCCGCTAAAGGAGGATAACTATGAAAACATTAGTGGTATATTTCAGCGCAGAGGGTCACACAGCCCGGGTGGCAAGGGAGTTTGCGGAGTCCATCGGAGCGGATGTGTTTGAAATCGTTCCGGAAGAACCCTATACGGACGCAGACATCAACTGGCGGAACCCGCTGTCCCGCTGCAACAAGGAGAAATTCGGGAAGAAGGACGTGCCGGTGGCCGGAAGGATCGAGACCTTTGGCGATTACGACACGGTCTACATCGGTTTCCCGATCTGGTACGGGTGTGCGCCGAACGTGGTGAACACCTTCTGCAAGGATTATGACTGGACCGGAAAAACCGTGAAGATCTTCGCTACTTCCGGCGGCAGCGGCATCGGCAGGACCGCGGAAAAACTGCAGCCTTATGTGAAGGGCGCGGAAGCAAAGGATGCAAAACTGGTACGCAGCGCTGCAGATCTGGCAGCCTGGGCATAGAAGATAAAGGAGAGAGCGTTATGCCGCGTTCATCAGTAAAGGAAAACAAAACGGTCTACCAGCTTCGGCGCGAAGAGCTGGGACTCAGCCGGGAGAAGGCCAGCGACCTGCTGGAGGTGATCCCGCCGGAGAGGATCGAACGGATCGAGAACGGAAAGTACACGGCGCACCCGGACGAAGTGAT
>JAFWFI010000130.1 GCA_017515705.1 Bacillota bacterium | reverse complement strand
TGCCGGAGTCATCGGAATCGGTTTTCTGATTTTCCTGTCCATTGCGACGGACCTGGACGCGGCGGGACAGTATGATTTGCCCATGCTGTACCTGGCGGGTAAGATTTCACCCCAGGTCCTGTATGTGTATTTTGCAGGCATGGTGACCGCTGTTTACTGTGCATCCGCCAATACCCTGTATGGCCTGACCCGGGACATCGTCGGCGGCAAGAGCCCGGCCCGGATCGCCAAGGTCTCCCTGACCTGCCTGGCAGCTTACCTGACAGGACTGAAAGGCTTTACGTTTGTGGTTACCTACATCTATCCGGTGCAGGGATACGCCTGTATTCTGGTGTCTGTCTGCCTGGTAACCGCTTTCCTGAAACGAAAGAAATAAAAGAAACATTTGTTTGTTTTTTGGCGGAAAGCCTTGGAAATATTCGTAAACTGTGGTACAATAATTGGGAACATCGGAAAAGAGGCAGAGGGAATGATCATCTTGGGAATCGACCCGGGCTACGCCATTGTCGGCTACGGTCTGGTGGAGTTTCAGAACAACAAGTTTAAGGTGCTGGACTACGGCGCTATCACTACGGATAAAGATGAGGAAATGTCGGCGCGCCTGAGGCACATTTATTCGGAACTGCAGCACCTCATCGACCTGTACCACCCGGATGCAGTGGCCGTCGAAGAACTGTTTTTCAACAAGAATGCGAAAACGGCGATCCTGGTCGCGCAGGGAAGGGGCACGGCCATCGTAGCCTGCGCCAACAAGGATGTGGCCCTCTACGAGTATACGCCTCTTCAGATCAAGCAGGCGCTGGTGGGGTACGGCCGGGCGGAAAAAAAGCAGGTCCAGTACATGGTCAAGATGATCCTGAACCTGAAGGAAGTGCCGAAGCCGGATGACACGGCGGACGCCCTGGCGGTGGCGATTTGCCACGGCAATTCCTATAACGTATCAAATGTTTTGCAGATGAAGACCGGGATATGACCCGGCGGATGGAATACAGAATATGATCGGATATATCAAAGGCAGGCTCCTTTCCAGGGAGGAAGGAGTCATCGTAATTGAAAACGGCGGCATTGGATTCGAGGTCCACGTACCGGATCCGGGGCAGTTTGTCTCCCTGCAGGACGGACCGACGGAAGCTGAGGTCTGGACCACCATGATCGTGCGGGAAGACGATATCAGTCTCTACGGATTCCGGCAGAAAGCGGACCTGATGCTGTTCAAGAAACTGCTGAACGTCAACGGCGTCGGTGCGAAGGCGGCTTTGGCGATCCTCTCCGTGATGCGGGCGGACGCCCTGTCCAAGGCTATTCTTTTTGAGGACATCGACTCCATTACCCGGGCGCCGGGAATCGGCAAAAAGACTGCTCAGCGGATCGTGCTGGAGCTGAAAGACAAGCTGGCGGACCTGCCGGGACTGGATCAGGCGGAAGTCTCGTTTGCCCAGGCGGGGACGGCTTCCGATGAGGCGGACCCGAGGGGTGAAGCCCTGCAGGCGCTGGTAGCATTGGGGTATTCCCGCAGCGATGCGGCGGCGGCCCTGAGCAAGGTAAAGGAAGACTACGACGATCCCCAGGGCTACATCAAAAAAGCCCTGGCGAAACTGATGAAATAACCCCGGAGCCGGGGAAAGGCGGAAATACGGATGGAAGACAGAGAAGACAGAGTCGTGAGCGGCGAATTCGCGGAGGAAGACTTCGACATTGAGCGGAGCCTGCGGCCGAAGCGGCTCAGCGAATACATCGGACAGAAAAACGTGACCAACAACCTGAAGACGTTTATCGACGCAGCGCTGATGCGGAAGGAAGCCCTGGATCACGTGGTGTTTTACGGGCCCCCGGGTCTGGGTAAAACCACGCTGGCGGGCATCATCGCCGCAGAACTCGGGGTGGATTTCAGGATCACCTCCGGTCCGGCCATTGAAAAAGCCGGGGACCTGGCGGCGGTGCTGACCAATCTGAACGAAGGCGACGTATTGTTCATCGATGAGATACACAGGCTTCACAAAACCGTCGAGGAAATGTTGTATTCTGCAATGGAAGACTTTGCATTGGATATCATCATCGGCAAAGGTCCCTCGGCCAGGACGCTGCGGGTAGACCTGAACAAGTTCACCCTGGTGGGCGCAACGACCCGTCTGGGGAACCTGTCCGGGCCTTTAAGGGACCGCTTTGGGATCATCGGCCAGTTCAAACTGTACACGACGGAAGAACTGGTTCAGATCATCCGCCGTTCGGCGGCCCTGCTGGGCGTGAAAATCGATCCGGAATCCATGGAGGAGCTGGCGAAACGTTCCCGGGGAACCCCGCGGATCGCCAACCGCCTGCTGCGGCGGATCCGGGACTTTGCACAGGTGCGCGGCAGCGGCGATATCGATATCGCCATCACCCGGCAGTCCCTGGAAGACCTTCGGATCGACGAGCTGGGACTGGAAGAACTGGACCGCCAGGTACTGCGGGCCATCATCACCCAGTTCAAGGGCGGACCGGTGGGAATCAATGCCATCGCTTCCGCTGTGGGCGAGGAAAAAGTCACCATCGAAGATGCGCACGA
>JAFWFI010000129.1 GCA_017515705.1 Bacillota bacterium | reverse complement strand
CCGGCCAGGGGCTTGAGCATGGCGGTGATCACGGGGATCCCGCCGGCCACGCTGGCTTCGTGCAGCAGCAGTACCCGGTTTCTCTTGGCCAGCTCCATCAGTTCCGGACCGTGGGTGGCGATGACGGCTTTGTTGGCCGTGACCACATGCTTGCCGTTCAGAATGGCTTCCTTGATGTAAAAATAAGCGGTGTCGATGCCTCCCAGCAGTTCCACGATTACATCGATATTCGGGTCGTTTAAAATCGCTTCCGCGTCGGTGGTGAGGATATCCTTCGGTACGTCGATGTCCCGCTTTTTGTTCACGTCGGAGACCAGGATCTTTTTTACTTCGATGCAGCTGCCTGACATGACGGAAATCTTATCCACGTGTCTTGTTAAAATAGTGTAGGTGCCTTTCCCTACGTTGCCCAGGCCCAGAAGGCCTACATTTACCTGTTTCATAAAGTACTCTCATTCCTCTCAAAAGAATTTTTCGTTTTTTGAACATACACAGTTATTATATGTCATTTCCTGCGGAAGGTCAATGAAATTCAGTCAAATCAAAGGGAGACACCCTTTCGGATGTCTCCCGGTTTTCGCGATATCCGGTTGTTCGTTTATCAGCTGAAGATTCCCAGACTCAGGAAGGAGTCTAACTGTCCCAGCAGTACGAATACCATGGCGATCGGAACCACGAATTTGATGCAGAACTTGAAGAAACCGTACGCTCCGAAGGTGTGGCCTTCCTGCTCGATTTCGTCTTTGATGTTCTTGGGGCCCCACAGCCAGCCGACGACAATGGAAGTCATCAGAGCCAGGAACGGCATCAGCAAGCCTTCGGAAATGAAGTCCAGAAGGTCTAACCAGCAGTCGTTCCAGTTGTTGACGCCCATGCTGCTCTGGAACGGTACCCAGAGACCGTTGGAGCCCAGTCCGTCTATTGCCACTAACGCAGCGCCGATAAAGATGATGATGCAGACCACGGCAGTAATCTTGATCCGGTTTGGCTCTTTGCCCTTGTCATGGCATTTGTCGGAGTACATCGTAACATCTACCTCGATCAGGGAGATGATGGAAGTGATGGTAGCGATCACGACCAGCAGATAGAAGATGGCACCGAAGAGAGGCCCAATGGCGCCCATGGAGTTGAATACATCCTGAAGAGTGATGAACAGGAGCTTCGGCCCTGCCAGGGCTGCATCCTTGCCGCCCAGCGCAATGGCTGCGGGCAGGATCGCCATACCGGCCATGACAGCAACCAGCGTGTCAAAGATGACGACCATCAGGGAGTTTTTCACGATGTGCTCTTTCTTGGAAAGATAAGAACCGTAGGTGACCATAATACCCATGGCCAGGGACAGGGAGAAGAACATCTGCCCTGCAGCTACGGAAAGCACGCCGATAAAGTTCTCTTTCAGCGGTTCAAAGTTCGGGGCAAACATGAAGGCCAGACCTTCTGCAGCGCCCGGTAAGGAAATGGACCGGAAAATGGTGATCAGGAGCATGATCGCCAGCAGCGGCATGCCCACCAGGTTGAACTTTTCAATACCATCCCGGATACCGCCCTTTACAATAAAGAAGGACAGTATCAGCATAAAAGCAGTAAAGCCAAGGCAGCCGAGGGGGTTGGTCAGCATTCCGCCGAAAAGGTCTCCGCCGGAAACATTCACAACCTTGAAGCCCAGATCCGCCAGATTCAGGCAGAAGTACTCCAGGCAGTAGGCGCCAAGCACTACATAGAAGAACAGGATAAGCGTCGGTACGATAACGCCGATCCAACCCATCCAGGTGTATTTCTTGGAAATGGCGGCAAAGGCGCCGACAACACCACGGTGGGATCTGCGGCCGATAGTCATTTCGGCGATGATCATGATGAAGCCGATAAATACGGCCAGTACCAGGTAGACCACCAGAAATGCGAACCCGCCGTTCATCCCCATCTTATAGGGGAAGCCCCAGAGATTTCCGAGGCCGACTGCGGAACCTACGGCAGCCAGCAAAAACCCGATACTGCTGCCCCAGTTTCCTCTTTCATTGTTGCTCATAAGTTTTCACCTCACATAAAAAGAACTAAAAGATAATAGAACAGCATCTATCATACCATAATCTTGACTTTTTATCAATTACTTGCCTTTATTTTCGTCATTTTTTGCGGTAGAATAAAAAACAGAAAAATATTTTCGGCAACAGAAGCCTTCGCAGAGGGCGGGAAGGAGAGGAGATGTTCAATATCGTATTGGTGGAGCCGGAAATCCCCCAGAATACCGGCAACATCGCCCGGACCTGCGCCGCCACCGGCAGCCGGCTGCATCTGGTGAAGCCCCTGGGCTTTTCCCTGGACGACCGGTACCTGAAGCGAGCGGGGCTGGACTACTGGCCTTATGTGGACGTGACGGTCTACGACAGCCTGGCGGATTTTATGGCGCAGCACGAAAACGACAAACTGTACCTGGCCACCACGAAGGGCGGACAGTATCATACAGAGGTGGAATATGAGGACGGGAGCTACATCCTGTTCGGGAAAGAGACGGCGGGCCTGCCGAAGGATTTCATCGCCGACCATGCGGACACGGCGGTCCGGATCCCCATGGGAAAGGAAGTGAACCTTCGCTCCCTGAACCTGTCCAACTCCGCCGCCATTATATTATATGAAGCGCTGCGGCAGCAGGGATTCCCGGGGCTTTATTAGCTGG
>JAFWFI010000128.1 GCA_017515705.1 Bacillota bacterium | reverse complement strand
GCCATCGCCACGATCACGCCGCCGAAGGCCAGAGCCGTCATCAGATACGAAGCGGTGGGTTCTGCCGTGCAGCCGGTCACTGCCGCAACACCGCAGCCAACGAATACTAACACAAATGTGCCGATAAATTCAGCGATGTACTTTTTCATGGATAATACCTCCTTTTAACTAGTAATATTTTTTTCGTACAACAAGTACTATCCTACACTTTCCGGGAAAAAAGTCAACCGGATTTCCGCCTTCCTACGACATTTTTCCCAGCAGGTAATCAATGAACTGCTGCGCCGTCCGGCCGGACTTCCCGCCGTGGCGCATTTCCCAGGCGTTCGCCTGCAGCAGCAGTTCTTCCTCCGTCAGCGTAATCTCCGGGTGGCGCGCCGCCAGCGTCCGGACGATCTCGTCAAACTGCTTTTTCTGGGGATTGTAGTAGGCGATGGTCACGCCAAAGCGCCCCGCCAGGGACAGCTTTTCCTGCAGGTTGTCGGATCGGTGGAATTCATCGTCGGAGCGGTCGGAACGCTCGCTCCAGGTCTCCCGAATCAGGTTCCGCCGGTTGGAGGTAGCGTAAATCAGCACGTTCTCCGGCCGGGTCTCCAGACCCCCTTCGATCACCGCTTTCAGGTACTTGTACTCGATTTCATACTCCTCAAAGGACAGGTCGTCCATGAAGAGGATGAAGCGGTAGTTGCGGTCCTTGATGGCCGAAATCACCTTCGACAGGTCCTGGAACTGGTGCTTGTAGATTTCCACCATCCGCAGTCCCCGGTCGTAATACTGGTTCAGGATGGCTTTCACGCTGGTGGATTTGCCGGTACCGGCGTCTCCATAGAGCAGCACGTTGTTGGCGGGTTTTCCACGGACAAAGGCTTCCGTGTTTTCGATCAGCTGTTTTTTCTGGATCTCGTACCCCACCAGGTCGGAAAGCACCACGTTGGTGGTGGTCACGACGGGTTCCAGCAGGGGCCCCTCTTTCCTGTCCGAGATCTTGAAGGCCTTGTTCAGCCCCAAGCTGCCCACGCCGTAGCGCCGGTAAAAATCCGTGACGATATCGTACATCTGCCGGGCGTCCTCCGTGACCTCGATGAGTCCGCTGAGCTCCCGCACCTTGTCGCTGACGTTTTTATTGAAGATCCGTTCTTCCTTCACCACGGCATCGTAGTTCTGGATGACGGAAAAACAGTCGATGCCCAGTTTCTCTTCCATTTCGGAAAAACCGTAATCGAAGAGCTTCCGGAAAATGTCGAAATCCCCCCGGACCAGCTGCTGCACGCTGCCCTCCAGGGCACCGGTCTTCTCCGACACCAGGGTGAAGGGATTCTCCGTGGTGGCCAGCAGGAACGCCAGGTAATCGTGCCACAGGTCCTGGTCGAACCCGTAGGCGGTGGCCACGTCCAGCAGACGGTGGACCTGGGTGTAGATGTCGGCAATCAGCTCGTCTCTGTCGTACAGTCCCAGACGGAACCGCCGGCAGATTCCTGCCAGTTCGAAGAGGATGCTGTCTGCCGGGATGTTTCGGTAGATGATCAGTTTTGAGGTCAATCGGTCCATAGGTACCTCCTGGAAGACATGAATCAGATGATTCTTAGATACTCCGGGCTGCGGGGGCGCCAATAGCTTCCCCGCCGGAATCGGCGCATGCAGCGATGCTATATCGCCTTGACCTCCCGGTTTTCAACGAGCGCCTTTCCTCTGGGGAACAATTGGCCGCCTTCAGGCAGCCCTCTTTCTCATAACAATTCGGGCGGATGAAATCATCCGCCCGAAAGAACTTTCTAGTTGTCGATCAGTTTGTTGTCGGCGTTCCAGCTGTAGAGTTTTCTGAGTTCTGCGCCAACCTGTTCCAGCTGATGCGCTGCTTCTCTCTTTCTCATCGCATTGAAGCTCGGGCATCCGGTCTGGTTTTCCAGCAGCCAGTTCTTGGCGAAGGTGCCGTCCTGGATGTCGCTGAGGACTTTCTTCATTGTAGCCTTGGTTTCGTCCGTTACAATCTTCGGGCCGGTGATGTAATCGCCGTATTCCGCCGTGTTGGAGATGGAGTATCTCATGCCGGCGAAGCCGCTTTCGAAGATCAGGTCAACGATCAGCTTCACTTCGTGGATACATTCGAAGTAAGCGCTTTCGGGTTCATAGCCTGCTTCCACCAGTGTTTCAAATCCGGCCTTCATCAGGGCTGTGATACCGCCGCACAGAACAACCTGTTCACCGAAGAGGTCGGTTTCGGTCTCTTCACGGAAGGTGGTCTGCAGTACGCCTGCTCTTGCGCCGCCGATGGCCAGTGCATAAGCCAGTGCGATGTCATGGGCTTTGCCGGAAGCATCCTGCTGTACCGCGATCAGGCAGGGCACGCCTTTGCCTTCCAGGTACTGGCTCCGTACGGTGTGGCCCGGGCCTTTCGGCGCGATCATTGTCACGTCTACGAACGGCGGGGGAACGATCTGTCCGAAGTGGATGGAGAAACCGTGGGCGAACATCAGCATGTTGCCTTCTTCCAGGTTCGGTTCGATATCTTCTTTGTATAATTTAGCCTGCTTTTCATCGTTGATCAGGATCATGATGATGTCAGCCTTCTTTGCTGCTTCCGCTGCAGTGTAGACTTCCAGTCCCTGTTCCTCTGCCTTTTTCCAGGACTTGCTGCCTTCATACAGGCCGACGATCACGTGGGCGCCGGATTCCTTGGCGTTCAGCGCATGGGCGTGGCCCTGGCTGCCGTAGCCGATGATGGCGATGGTTTTGCCTTCCAGTAAGGCCAGGTTACAGTCTTCCTGATAATAGATCTTTGCCATTTTCTTATTCCTCCATATGGTTTGTGTTGATTTATCCAAACTGTATTATACAGTATTAGGCGAGTTTTTCAATGACTTTCGCGCCCATTTCCTGTGTGGAAAGGGTTTTTTCGCCTTTTTTGGCGATATCGGCTGTCCTCCAGCCCTCTTCCAGAACGGCCTTCACCGCTTCGTCGATGGCGTCCGCCTCCTCCATCAGCCCGAAGGAGTACCGCAGCATCATCCCTGCCGCCAGAATCGTGGCCAGGGGGTTCGCGATGCCCTTGCCGGCGATGTCCGGCGCGGAGCCGTGGATGGGTTCATACAGGCCTCTCGTGCCTTCGCCTAAGCTGGCGGAGGGCAGCATCCCGATGGAGCCGGTGATGACGGAAGCTTCGTCGGAGAGGATGTCGCCGAACATGTTTTCCGTCACGATCACGTCGAACTGCTGGGGATTCATTACCAGCTGCATCGCCGTGTTGTCCACGAACAGGTCGCTGTATTCCACTTCCGGATATTCTTCCTTCAGTTTATGCATCACGCTTCTCCACAGGCGGGAGGTCTCCAGCACGTTGGACTTGTCAACGCTGGTGAGCTTCTTGTTTCTCTTCATGGCCATTTCAAAGCCTACCCGGCCGATCCGCTCGATCTCTTTTTCCGTGTAGGGCATGATGTCCCAGGCTTTTTCGCCCATGTCGGGGGTCATTTCCCGGCCGCGTTCACCGAAGTACACGCCCCCGGTGAGTTCCCGGACGATGAGGACGTCCAGTCCGCCTTCCACTTTTTCCGGCTTCAGCGGGCAGGCATCCGACAGTGCGTCGAACATCAGGGCCGGCCGCAGGTTGGCGAAGAGACCCAGTTCGGAGCGCAGACCCAGTATGGCCTTTTCCGCCCGCAGGTGGCCGGGCTGGTTGTCCCATTTGGGGCCGCCCACGGCGCCTAAAAGCACGCTGTCGCTGGCCTTGCAGATGTCGATGGTTTCCTGGGGAAGGGGAATGCCTTCCGCATCGATGGCGCAGCCGCCGGCCAGGCTTTCGGTGTAGACGAATTCGTGTCCGTATTTTTTGCCGACGGCGTCGAGGGCTTTCATCGCTTCGGTGACGATTTCCGGCCCGATGCCGTCGCCTTT
>JAFWFI010000127.1 GCA_017515705.1 Bacillota bacterium | reverse complement strand
AGTGGAACTCTTTGCGGGCACCATCATCGAAAAAGCCCGGAAATACGACATCCCGGTGCCGGTGAACAAGCGGCTGTACAAACTGATCCGGGAAATGGAAGAGAGTTATTTATGAGACCCATCCTGAAAAACAAGGTTTATTTATACCTGACGGAATTTTTCGCCGGCATGGCGGTGATGGCGGTGGAACTGGGTGCCAGCAGGCTGTTGGCGCCTTATTTCAGTTCCTCCCAGATCGTCTGGACCATCATCATCGGCACCATCATGATTGCCATGGCCCTGGGGAACATTTACGGCGGCCGAAGCGCCGACCGGGACCCGAACCCGGACCGGCTCTACAGCCGGATGATCATCGCTTCCGTGTGGATCGCGGCGATCCCGGTGCTGGGCAAGTACATCATTCTGGGCATTTCCGGCCTGATCATCTTTACGGTCAACAACAATTACCTGATCATCGCCGCCTTTGCTGCCTGCATGATCATTTTCGTATTCCCGCTGTTTTTGCTGGGGACGGTGACGCCTTCCCTGGTGAAGTACACCGTGGATTCCCTGGATGATAACGGGAAGACCGTGGGTTACCTGAATGCGTTCAACACCATCGGCAGCATCATCGGCACCTTCGTGCCGACGTTCATCAGCATCCCGGCGGTGGGCACGGCAGTGACCTTCCTGATTTTCTCCGGGATCCTCCTGGTGCTGGCCCTGGTCTATTTCTTCAGCGGCGGCGGATGGAAACCCTTCAAAAAACGCATTATTGCCGGCATCCTGCTCTTTGTGATCTGCATTGCGGCGGGAAACAGCAACAGTTTTGCATTCTGGGAGAAAGACCTGACGTATGAGGGCGAGTCCATTTACAATTATCTGCAGGTCTATGAGGATGACCGGCAGGTGGTGCTGTCCACGAATGTTCTCTTCGGGGTCCAGTCCGTTTACAAAAAAGAGAAGGGACTCACGGGCATGTATTACGACTACGCCATGGCGGCGCCCTACATGGCGGGGCTGAAAGAGAAGGACAACCTGGACATTCTGATTCTGGGGATGGGCACGGGCACCTATGCCACCCAGTGCCGGCGGTACTTCGACAACGTGAACCTGGAAGGCGTGGAGATCGACCAGAAGATCACGGACCTGGCGGAAGAGTATTTTGAACTGCCGGAGGATATCCCCGTGACCACTTACGACGGACGGGCGTTTCTGAACGCCGTCGATGCGGAGTACGACGTGATCATGGTGGATGCATACCAGGACATCACCATCCCGTTCCAGATGTCCACCATTGAATTCTTCACCCTGGTCCGGGACCACCTGAAGGAAGACGGCGTCATGGTAGTGAACATGAACATGCGGGGAACCGCGGAGGGGAACATCAACCAGTATCTTTCCGACACGATTTCCAGGGTCTTCAGCGGGGTTTACACCGTGGACGTATCCGGATCCACCAACCGGGAACTGTTCGCCTCCAACGATCCGGCGATGATCAGCCGGATGGAAGCGGGCGTAACGGCGGAAACCGACCCGGAGCTGAAGCGAATGATGGAAAAAGTGGAGCGGGGGATGACGGAATACACGCCCGGCGACTACCTGATGACGGACGATTCCGCCCCGGTGGAGCTGCTGGGAATGAAGGTTATCGATGAGCTGATCCGGGAGGAAGTGGCTTACTACAAGGAGATTTACAATGAGGGCGGGCTGCAGGCAGTCATCGACGCCCTGTAGAAGGCATCGTCACTTGAAAGCATTACAGTATACCAGGGAGCGATAGTTATGAACAGAAAACAATTCACCAGTTTGCTTTTGATCGTCTTTATGATGTTTACATTGATCGCAGTGCCTCCTGTCGCGGTGAATGCCGAGCAGGGAACACAGGCGGAAGACCATGACCTGTACCTGCTGGAGAACGTGAGTCAGAAAACCACTGTTCCATCCGGCTTTACGGGAATCTATTCCGTCGAAGACCTGGTTGCGATCCAGGAGAAGGACCGGTCCGCGAATTACATTCTCATGAAGGACCTGGACCTGTCCGGGATCGACTGGGAGCCGCTGACCTTCGGGTCAAACAGAAATTATGCCGGCACGTTTGACGGCAACGGTCATACGATCAAAAATCTTCAGGCGGAAACGGGCGATCATATCGCACTGTTTTACGGGAACGACGGGACCATTGAGAACCTGAGGATCTCCGGAACGGTCGAAGTTTACTTCGAAACTCTCGGCCACCGGATGGCCGCCTCCCTGGCTCTGGAGAATGTCGGAACGATCTCCAACTGCACCAGCTCCGTCGATTTTGTTTCTTCGGGCGGATCGCCTGTGGATATGGGCGGAATCGTCGTGCATAACGGGGGGACCATTACCCATTGCCGTTACACGGGAGCGATGAGAACAAGCAATAAAGGGAATGCCTATTTCGGCGGCATCGCCTATTATAACGACTACCACTACAACGATTATTACAACAGATATAACCGGATCGGACGGATCGAATACTGTGAGAGCAACAGCAGGCTGAGCGTTCTGCTCGGGGGTGAAGAGGAAATCGCCGACTATGTCAACGGCGGGGAAATCATCATCGGCGGCATCGTGGCGGAAGGATCCATGGAAACGATCGTACAGGTCTGCCGGTATACGGGCAGCATCTATGTGGCCGGGACCATCGGGGATACTTTCGGCTCTGATTTTTATGTCGGCGGGATCTCCGGGAAGGCAGACAGCGGCGTAGGCGTGCATTATACGGACTGCAGTTTTACGGGAAAGATCCGGTTTAACTGCACCTCCGAGAAATCGCAGAGTTTTCGGGCCGGCGGCATCGGCGGAAGCGGGTCCAACGATACGCTGAAGAATTGCTTCGTTGCCGGCGAAATCATGGATGAAGGCGATATCCTGGGCGCTCCGGGGTGGTTTTTCGGAGCAGACAGTTCCTTCAAAGCGGAGGCGAGAAGTTCCGGCAATTACTATCCTTCCGGTTCCCTGGACCTGTGCGGTTCGGGCGGCGACCGGGGATTTGACACCGGCTTTACGGCGGTGCCCCTGGCCTCCATGGCCCGGCAGGCGACGTTTTCGGGATTTGACTTCGGCTCGGTCTGGACAATGGGTCAGAGTTATCCCATACAGAAGGTGTTCACCCACCTGTATTCCGGGGATGGGGCAGTGGAACCGGATCCCGGTCCGGGGGATGAACCGGCTGTCATCGATGCGGACGAGTATGTCCGGCAGCATCTGGCCTTCATTGCTTCCAATGAATATAAAACCCGTTCCCAGCTCCGGTTCTCCCAGATCATGGAAGACTGCATGGATAACCCGGACCAGGTTACTTCAGAATGGGCTTACAAGATCCTGAATACCATCAATGAAGCCACAAAATTTAAGAAGTGGAGTGTTTTCGACAATCAGTATGAAGCGGTGCTCGCGGAACTGATCACCGGCGCCGCCATGGAGGAAACCGAGAGTCTGGATCTGAAAATGGAGTCGCAGAGCCTGACGATCGCCAACAATCTGTGGAAGATGCTGAAGAATGCTTATCCGGGGAAGTATACCGATCCGGAATACGTGCCCAGCCTGCAGAAACTCCTGAAAGACCCGGT
>JAFWFI010000126.1 GCA_017515705.1 Bacillota bacterium | reverse complement strand
TTCGACGCCTCTGCCGCCTCCGGCACCTGCAGCAGCTGCAGCAGGGGCAGGAAGGGCTTGCCCAGCCAGTCGAAAATCGGCGTATTGTTGGCCAGAACCAGCGCCAGGGTCCCGATGGCCATGACCACCGGCAGCACCCCGAACCACATTCCCACGGCATTCTTCAGGCCGTTTTCAATGAACTGGCCCACTCCCCGATGTTCCTTTACCCGCTTCAGGGCCAGGTCCAGCCCATACTGCCGCAGGGAGGAATACCCTTCCGGGATATTCTCCGGCATGGCTTTTCCTTCTATTAAATAAGTATCTTTTTTCAGGGACAGGGGCGGGATCCTCGGCAAAACGATCGCGCAGACCACCCCGATCAGGCAGATGCACAGATAATAGACCCCGAAATATTCCATCAATCCTACCTGAGCCAGCACCACGATGCTGAAGGTGATGGATACCGCCGAGAAAGTGGTGGCGATGATGGAAGCCTCCCGGGCGGAATAGTAGCCGCCCTCATACTGGTTGCAGGTCAGCATGACCCCCAGCGTCCCGTCACCGATCCAGGAGGTGAAGCAGTCTACCGCCGCACGGCCGGGGATCTTGAACAGCGGCCGCATGATCCGGGTCAGCAGCGCCCCCACGAATTCCAGCAGGCCGAAGTCCAGCAGCAGCGGCAGGAGCAGCCCCGCAATGGCGAAGATGATCACCAGCACCGTCATCAGGTCGTTCAGCACAAAGCTCCCGGAATCCGGGTCGCTGATCATATGCAGGAGTCCGGTTTCCCCTTCGCCGGTGCCCAGCCCCAGGTAGACGATCCAGATCACCACCGCTCCCAACACCCGCACGATGGTCCACACCGGCGAGGCGGCAAAGGCGCTCTCCAGCAGGGGCCGCTTCATGTAAATGCCCGGACGGATCAGCCCAACCAGCGTCATCACCGCGGAAATGGTCACGATAATCACGCACAACAGTGGCAGGAAGCCTCCCAGCAGGGATCCGATCCGGTCCGCCAGCACCTTGACCGCAATGGTCCAGCTGCCCTCCACCTTGATGGGTACCATGAAAAGAAGGATCCCTATGATGGAAGGGATCAGGAATCCGGCCAGTGTTTTTTTGCTGTATTTTTGCATATTTTTGCCCTCGTTTTTTTCGCTGTATTTTTCGGTCATTTTTTATTTGTTTTTTTTAATTATTTTTTATTAATTATTTATTTTTTTTATTGTTTTTTGATTTCCAACGGATTTTCCACTGAAAATCCACACCCTTTTTACAGTATCAGTATTCCATAAAACGGCTGATTTCTCAACCGATATTTTTATTTTTGCCGGATTTTTCGCATATTTTTTTCCACAATTTCTTGTCACAAAACTGCCACAAAGAGTTCAGAAAACCGTCAGAGGCCCGAAAAGGGCCAAATTCTTGCAATTTTCTGACGTTTGAGGTATAATATTAAAAACCTGACGTCCGGAACTCCGGGTGTTCAGGGGAGGTATTTTTATGAAGAAAACTATTCTACCGTTATTTTTTACACTTCTGATGTTATTGACTCTGTTTCCCGCAAATGTGTTAGCAGAAGAGTTCACGGATGAGTTTTCCGGAGATATTTCATCAGACGAAGAAGCCCTCATTATCGAAGAAGAACTGGCAGAAATCGAAGCAAACCTGTCCGAAGATGAGTATATCCTCACAGATGAAGAATTTGAGGAAATTGTGGTTCTTGAAGGTACGGAGGAAGGCATTGTTTACGCCCTTGCAGCCAAAACCGCTCAGGCCGAACCGAAAAAGGTCTGGGATTTCTTTGTGGCCAAGCTGGGGAATGAATACGGCGCAGCAGGCGTCATGGGGAACCTGAAAGCGGAAAGCGGCTTCCTGGCCACCAACGTTCAGAATTCCTTCGAATCCAAACTCGGATACAACGACAATACTTATACAGATGCTGTGGACAACGGCTCCTATTCGAATTTCGTGCACGACAGTGCGGGATACGGACTGGCCCAGTGGACATACTGGAGCCGGAAGCAGGGACTCCTGAACTATGCGAAATCCATCAACGCTTCCATCGGCAACATCGACATGCAGCTGGAATACCTCTGGAAAGAACTCCAGGGCTACAGCGGCCTGATCAACACCCTGAAGAATTCCACTTCCGTGGCGCAGGCAGCCAGCGCATTCATGATTCAGTTTGAACGGCCGGCCGACCAGAGTGCAGCAGCACAGGCGAAGCGGGCGTCCTTCGGTCAGACCTATTACGATATGTATGCAGGAAAGACCACAACAACGACTACTTATGTAGCCGCACCTGCCACGAATTCTTCGGACACATCGGTGAAATTCCCGAAACTGGCCACCTACAGACAGGGCATGTTCCGGGATGTACCGTCCAACGAATGGTTTACAAAGTACGTAGCCAGCGCATATGAAATGTCCCTGATGAAGGGCAAGCTGGAAAACCTGTACGAACCTTATGAACAGGTCAATGTGGCCCAGGCCATCACCATGGCGGCTCGGGTACACAGCATCTATACCACCGGCAAGGAGAACTTCAAGCAGACCGGCAACAACTGGTTCCGGGTCTACCTGGATTACGCTTACCAGAACGGCATCATCGACTATGCGATGTACTGGGGCAATGTGGAACGGACTGCGACCCGCGGAGAGTTCGCACTGATCTTCTCCAAGGCCATCCCCAATGCGGGGCTGAAGGCCATCAACAACAAGTCCATGGGCTCCATCAAAGACGTGCCGAGTAGCAACAAATACGCCTCCGCCATTTACAAACTGTACAATGCCGGCGTGATCTGCGGCAAGGACGACGGCAGATTCCACCCCAACGATAAAGTGACCCGTGCGGAAGCCGCTACCATCCTCACCCGGATGGCCGACTCCAGCCAGCGGATCAAACAGTAAAAAATAACACGCAAAACCAACGCCCGAAGCAAATGCTCCGGGCGTTTTTCTTTGCCTTTTTTCTATTTGTTTTCCTCCCGGCGCCGGGCCCTTTTGTTGGTGTCAAGGCTCTTGCCGAAGACGAAGAACCGGTCGTACAGGAACTCCGTCACGAAGTTGCAGGCCATGTTGAGCCCCGTCACCAGGTACTCGTTCCAGCCCAGGGTCTCCGCCAGGTAATTCCCGCCGATGGTGGTCACCGGAGTGAACACGCAGTAGAAGGCCGCCACTTTCAGCATGGCGATGGGCACGTTGTTGGCCGACTGGAAGGTGAAATGCCGGTTCAGGGTAAAGTTCCACAGGACCGAACAAATCAGCGCCACCAGGTAGCAAGGCCAGTAAGGGAACGACGTCAACTGTTCCATGAGGGTGAAGACGATGATCTCGATGATCCCCGCCGACACGGAAAACAGCCCGAACTTGACGGCCCTCATGGCCTCTTTTTGCTTTTGGATATTCAGATTATCTGCCAATGACCGTCACTCCCCCCTGATTGCTGCAAAGTTCTGTTGATTGCTCCGATGCAGCTTCTTGAACACTTCATAGTTCCGCCGGTAGATTTCCCGGCTTTCGGTTCCGGGTTCAAAACGCCGGTTCGCCGGGATCAGCCGGGCGATTTCCTCCATGCCGGTAATGCCGCCCAGCCCCACGGCCGCCGTCAGCGCAGCGCCCACGGAACCCACATTCTGCGGGCTGTCCGGCACTTCCACCACCCGCTCGGTGATGTCCGCCAGGATCTGCGCCGTTACCGGGCTCAGGGCTCCGCCGCCGCAGAACCGCAGGACATCGGAGGTCTTCACCTTCTTTTCCTGGCACTCCAGCATCCACTTCAGCTGGTAGCAGATGCCTTCCACCACAGCCCGGATCATCTCGGTCTTTCCGGTTTCCAGGGTCAGTCCGAAGAACATCCCCGCCGCTTTCGGGTCTTCAAACGGGCAGCGGTTCCCATGGAGCCAGGGTGTGAAGATCACGCCGCCGGCGCCGGGCTGTGCCCGCCGGATCACTTCCGACAGATACTCATACAGGCTGGTATAGATGTGTTCCGTTCCGCCGGTGATCTCCTTCTTTTCCAGATAGATCCCGATCTCGTCCAGTGCCAGGTGATCCTTCACCCATTCCAGGCACTTCCCCGCCGTTTCCATTTCCGCAAAATAGTTGTACTTGCCGCTCTGGGCGCCAACGATGGCGGCAATCTTCGCCGAGGTGTCCACAATCTGCTTTTCCACGATGGTGGAGACCCACCCGGAAGTTCCCCAGTAAATATGGGTATCCCCGGGATTCACGCAGCCGGCGCCGATTCCGATCAGGGAGGCGTCCCCGCCCCCGCCGAAGACCGGTGTTCCGGGAACCAGTCCCAGTTCCTGCGCCTGCTCCTCCCGGAGTTCTCCCGCGACATCCGTGGTTTTAATGACCGGAGGCAGATGCCGCTCCTCCACGCCGAACAGCCGGCAAAGTTCCCCGCTCCACTGCTTTTTCCCTTCCCGGGTGTCATAGAGCAGGGTGGCGAAGGCACTGTCCTCCGTCATAATGTACTTTCCCGTCAGCCGGCCGATCAGGTATTCCTTCACGTCCAGCCACCACCTCGCCCGGGCAAAAGCTTCCGGCTCGTTTTCCTTCACCCACAGGTATTTCCACATGGGGTCCTTGACGCTTCCGGAGACCGCCCCGGTGATTCGAAGGGATTTCAGCAGTTTGTGGGCGTTCATTCCCGCCACTTTGAGGCCCTGACCGATGCCGTCACGCATCTGCGCTTCCGCCCGCTGGTCCATGTAACTCATGGGGCGGCGGACCGCATTGCCCGCTTCATCCACCAGCACCAGTCCCTGCATCTGGGAGCAGAAGGAAATGCCCCGGATCTTTTCCAGCGGAACGCCGGTACTGTCGTGCATCTCCCGGATGCACTGCTTCATGGCCTCCCACCATTCCTCTTCATGCTGTTCGGCGCCTCCGTCCGGAAAACTGTACAGTCCGTACCCCGCCGAGGCGCTGCCGATCATCCGCAGGGTCTCCCCCACCTCGAACAGACAGGTCTTGGCGCCGGTGGTGCCGATGTCTATGGCCAGAATCTTCATTCTTCTTCCTCTTGACCTTTACTGTTTTTCAATTTCGAATATTTCTTCACGTAGAAGCTCCGCTCCGTCCGGGCACTGATGGCCGGCACGGAAGGGGCCGCTTTCTTCAGGCCAAGGTTTGCCGCCCGGCAGTTTTTCTCCAGAACGATGGCAACTGCCTCCGCCTCCTCTTTTTCCGCAGCATAGCACAGTGCCCCGTCGCCCCGGATCAGGACTGCGTTCCGACCCTTCAGGGCCTTGCGGACTTCCTTCCCGGAGGGCAGCGATCCCACACAGGGGATGGACAGCCCGCCGATCTGGGCCATGTCGTCCAGGTAGGGCTTCAGGGTCTTTCCCCGCCGGCTCATTTCCATCACATATGGGGTACGGGTATGGACCAGCCAGCCGTCCTGCCATTCCCGGCTGAAGGAGATTCCCCCCTCCGTCAGAATCTTTTCGCCGCAGCGCTTCTCGTATATCCGTTCACAGACCGCTTCCAGCGCCTTGGCCACCGCCATGGCTTCCTGCTCATCCGCTCCCATGCACACTGCGCCGTGGAAGCGCATCAGGATCGCCCGGCAGTCCGGATTGATTTTCGCCTGATAAGCCACAGCCCGGGCCAGTTTCGCCGTGGAAGACAATCCGTATTCCGCGCAGGGAACGATCGTTCCCAGCAATTCCCGCTCCTCTTCCGTCACCAGGTTGTCCTGCATCCCGGTCAGCTTCAGGTCCTCCGGGAGAATGCTGAGGGCCGAAGCATTGGTCTGGTGGGTGTGGATGATGAAATCGCACTGAGGTCTTCTGCGGTACAGACGGGCATGCATCCCTTTTTCGCTGGAAGGTTTCAGGTCTCCTTCCCATTTTTCATCCCGGATGCGCACCTTCACCAGGTCCTCTCCGGTCATTTCGTCATAATCTTTGCCGCTGGGAGTGATCAGGAACTCCTTGTCGGAGATCCGTGCGCTGACGTTCCCCCAGGTCCGGGCAATGAGGTTCGCCCGCTTCATCTCCCGGCAGGCTTCCAGGATCTTCTCCCGGGCTTCTTCGATTTCGTATATCATTATCCCAGCCTCCCGCATTTTTCAAATACCCGGTCAAACCGGGCGATTACATCGTCGATCATCTCTTCGTCGTAGGCGGCGCTGGTGTAGAGCCTCGACCCCGCCAGGGTCACGATGCCCTCCGCCATGTAGGCGGCGCCCATGTGTTCCATTTCCTTCTGCCGCCGCCCGGTCTCCTTCATGACCGTGGGCAGGGTCCAGGGCTTCGACCAGTCGATGGCAAAGTGCATGGTCCCCACCGTGTCCACGTGGCAGATGGAGCCCTGGTTGAAGATCACGAAGGGGAGCTCGTATTTCCGTGCGGAGGCCTGAAGCCCCGCTACCAGGCGGTCCGCCATCCGGCCGGCCTTTTCGCAGGCCCCGGTCCGCTCGATTTCTTCCAGGGTATAGTAGCCCGCGCAGCAGGAAATAGGCGTTGCCGCCATGGTCCCGCCGCAGAGCGCCTTTTTCACTTTCTTGCCGGAGGAATCGATGCCCGCCCCCAGGTGCTGCATGCAGTCCCGGTGGCCGCCGATGCCGCCCGCGCCCGGATAACCTCCGGCGATGACCTTGCCGAAGATCGTCAGATCCGGATCCACGCCGAAATAGCTCTGGGCTCCGCCGGTGCCGATTCTGAAGCCGGTCACGACTTCATCAAAGATCAGCAGCGCCCCGTACTTATGCGCCAGTTCCTCCGTTCCCCGGATGAATTCCCGGGTCACCGGCCGGGTGCCGCTTTCCGGCCCCACCGGTTCGATGTATACCGCCGCCGTGCCGCCCCGGGCCCGGTTGCGCTTCAGTTTTTTCTCCAGATCCTCCAGGTCTCCCGGGAAGAATTCGTCGGTGTGGCTGAAGACGTATTTCGGAATGCCCCGGGACTGCAGTCCCTTCGTGCCCGGGATACGGATCCCGTAAGCCAGCTGGTCCGACCAGCCGTGGTAGGCGCCTCCCATCTTCAGCAAATTCTTGTTGCCGGTCTTCAGCCGGGCCACCCGGGCGGCGCACATAGCCGCTTCCGTGCCGGAGCCCAGCATCCGGAACATCTCCACCGAGGGAACCAGGTCCGAAATCTTCTTCGCCAGTTTGTATTCATATTCATGGAACAGCCCCGTAGACGGGCCGCAGGTCTCCAGAAGTTCGATGACCTTTTCCCGCACCGCCGGGGGATTGCTCCCCAGCACCGTGGGTCCGCCGGCCTGCAGCAGGTCGTAGTATTCGTTGCCGTCGATGTCCCACAGCTTCGCGCCCTCCGCCTTCGTCATCACGATGGGAAAGGGGTAGTTGAAAGCCAGGTTGTGCTGCACCCCGCCGGGGATGATGGACTTCGCCTCGTCGATCCGCTCCTTCGAACCCCGGCATTTCGCCTCGAAATACTCTTCTTCGTATTTTTCCAGTTCCTCCGGCCGGACGCCCCAGACGGGCTGTCGGATCAGCTCGTCCAGCTGACGGGTGACCTCCTCCGCATCCACGTAACGGTCGATTGCAAATCCGTTGTATGCCATATCGGTTTACCTCCGTTTCTGTCATTTCTACCTTTATATTTTACTCCTCTGCCGCTTTTTCGTCCACATAAAAAAGACCCTTCGCCGCATTTCGCCCGAAGGATCTTCTCTGATTTGTCTTTCATTATCTAAAAGCTGACCATCCCGTACAGATCGTCGTACATCTGCTGCATGCCGGCCTTGGTGGCGTTCTCCACGGCGGAAACGCTCCAGCTGTACTGGTCCTCATACCAGGTGATCATGCCCTGGCCGTCATCGGTGAAGTAGAAATAGTAATCCGGAACTTCGGTCTCTTCCTCTTCCGGTTCCGCTTCTGCTTCTGCCTCCGGTTCCGCAGCCTCCTGGGTCTCTTCCGTCGCTTCCTGAGTCTCTTCCGTCGCTTCCCCTTCTTCGGATACGGCGGATTCCTCATTGGCGCCCGGGTCGTTGGTATAGGTCCACTGGTAATTCATCCCGGAGATCTCCACCAGATTGTCCGTTTTCGCCAGCCGAACGTCGTATTCCACGCCGTTCTCGTCCGTGATCCCCAATCCGTAAATGACCGGGTCCGTGTTGATCTTGTACACTTCCCCCAGTTCGTATCCGTCGTACAGGTCCACTTCAAAACCGGTGTCCGCCTGGAACTGGGACAGGGAGATCTGAGCCCTGGGGTTGGGGACCCCTGCGCCGCCGCTGCCACCGGAAGAAGATTCGCTCCCGCCGCAGCCGGCCATCCATGGCACCATCAGGCTCACCGTCAATATCAGAATAAGGAATCGTTTCATCTTTGTCACGCCTTTCTGTTTCGTTTTATTGCTGACATTATACCACAGTTCGGCGTTCTTTCAAGTCGGGACTTCACCGGACGGTTTCAGCCGCCCGTTTTCAGCCTCATGATGATGGTTGCAACCTGAGCTCT
>JAFWFI010000125.1 GCA_017515705.1 Bacillota bacterium | reverse complement strand
TAGTCAGCCCGAAGGAATCAAAAGGGTAGATCAGGCTGAGGCGAAGGATGTGAAAAATCGGGAGAGGTCAGCCCCGAAGCCATGAAAGAGGTAACAAGGCTGACGCAAGTGATGAAATGAGACTGATCCGGTCAGCCCGGCAGGTGCATAGGGAAAGAATGGGCTGACGCGAAGGACGTGAAAATCTGAGAAAGGTCAGCCTGGCAGGAGCAAAAGGGTAGATCAGGCTGACGCAAGTGATGAAATGAGACTGATCCGGTCAGCCCGGCAGGTGCATAGGAAAAGAAAGGGCTGACGCGAAGGACGTGAAAGTCTAAAAAAGGTCAGCCTGGCAGGAGCAAAAGGGTAGATCAGGCTGACGCAAGTGATGAAATGAGACTGATCCGGTCAGCCCAGCAGACGCAAAAGGGAAGTCTGGGCTGACGTGAGATTGGGGTTCGTTCCGCAACCCTGAAATGTTTTTTTTACTTTTTTGCAGAGTAAAAAGACCGGGATGGGGTGGCTTGGTGTGCATCCTGCCCGTCGATTTAGTTGAAACCACCCCGCCACCTTTAAAGGGCGGTTTTACTGAGTGAGAAAGTAAAACCGCCGGAACACAGGTGGCCAGTCTGATTTCTTGCCCGTTCACTTCCTGTTCATTAAAAGAGGATGCCCCTTTTGGGACATCCTCATTACGTTTGCAGCAGTTTGAAGTGATTCTTTCGGTATTCGATAATGCCTTCCTTCTGCATCCGGGAGAGTTCCTTGGACATGTTCGTCCGCTCCAGGTTCAGGTAATCCGCCAGTTGCTGGCGGTTAAAGGGAATATCGAATTCCGTGGCCTGCTTTTGCAGGGAGACGGCGTTCAGGTAGGACAGCAGCCGGCCCCGGCAGCTTTTCGGCGAGGTTTGAAAACTCCTGCCGGACAGGATCAGGTTTTTCCGGGAGGAGATCATCAGCAGGTTTTTCAGGATTTTCTCCTTCCAGGCAGCGGGCGGCAAATTCCGGAGAAGGTTCCCGATCCGGAAGAACAGGATCCGGCTGTCTTCGTTTGTCCTCACATCCACCAGCAGGACTTCCTCCGGCAGCAGGGCGTAGGTTTCCGCAAAGAACTGCCCAGCTTCCACATGACTCAGGACGGTGCAGTTCCCCCAGGCGTCGTTGCTTTCGATGGTGACGCTGCCGGACAGAACCATTCCCATGCGGTCGGTTTTATCGCCGGCGTGAAGAATGATACTGCCTTTTCGGAAAGATTGTTCGCGGGCGTCCAGCGCCCGGAGACATTCCTTTCGCTCCTCATCGGTCAAGCCCCGGAAAAGGGCACTGTTTTTCAATATCGTTTCGTTCATTTCTTTCACTTTCTTTTCAAAATGTGGTTTAAACCACATACTCTCGCCCCGGATTATACTATACTGGATTCATCAAAGCAAGGAGGGAATCCAAATGATTCGTAAAATCATCCACATCAACGAGGAACAATGCAACGGCTGCGGCATCTGTGCGGATGCCTGTCACGAGGGAGCCATTGAAATGATAGACGGCAAGGCAAAACTGGTCCGGGAAAACTTCTGTGACGGTTTTGGCGACTGCCTGCCGGCCTGCCCGACGGGCGCCATCACCTTTGAAGAGCGGGAAGCCCCGGCTTATGATGAAGCGGCAGTAAAGAAAAGCCTGGAACGGAAGAAGCGGATCGAAGAGATGATGGGTGCCGGCTGCCCGGGATCGCAGGCGGTGAAACTGAAGGGAATGCCGGAAGAGCCGATCATGCCGGCGCCGGCCTCATCGGGAACGGTTTCCCGACTTGCACAGTGGCCCTGCCAGATCAAGCTGGTTCCGACGCAGGCCCCGTTCTTTGACGGAGCAAAGCTTCTGATCGCCGCCGACTGTACGGCATATGCATATGCGAATATGCATGAAGATTTCATGCGGGGCAGAATCACGGTCATTGGCTGCCCGAAGCTGGACGGCATCGATTATACCGAAAAACTGAGGGAAATCATTGCCGGAAACGACATCCGGGAGGTAACCATCGTCCGCATGGAGGTTCCCTGCTGCGGCGGCTTGCAGCGGGCAGCGGAAGCGGCTCTTCAAAACAGCGGGAAGTTCATCCCCTGGCGGGTGGTGACGATTTCCAGGGATGGACGGATACTGGAATAATGTGTTATACTACTAAAAAATGGAGGTATGAGGAATGAAGTACATTGTAACGGAAGGATGCATCGGCTGCGGACTTTGCGAGGGCGTTTGCCCGGAAGTGTTTTTCATGACCGATGCGGGAGTAGCGGAAGCCATTGAAGACGACGTCCCGGATGAAGCGGTTGAAACTGCGGCGGAAGCCATGGAAAGCTGCCCGGTAAATGTCATCGAAGTAAACGAATAAGAGTGGAAATGAAACACAAAAAAGAATGGATCATTTTAGCGGCCCTCTGTGTCTTTCTCTGCACATGGCTGCTTTCCGCCTGCGGCGCGAAAGAGGAAAGCGGTGCTGACACCGATCCCGGGCCTGTACTGACCGGTGCAGCCGTTCTCCACGAACATGAATTCGGCGGCATCTGCATCGACATCTCCATAGACGGCTTCAACGCCCTGGGGTTTGAATTCGGGGACAGCGTGGATATTGCATTTTCGAACGGGTATGAAATGACGGATATCCCGTATTACAACGGATATTATACTCTGGTAGGAGAACCTCTCCTGGTGGGGTACCCGGGCTCGGAGCACATCAAGGCTGCCATCAACAGCGGGGACGACCTGTGGGACGTGGCCGGACTGGAGGAGGGCGTCACGGCGGATATCACCCTGAACGAGAAGGGCAAGTATCTGAATGTCCAGGAAGCGAGGGACCTGGAGTACGAGGATGACCGCGCAGCCTATGACAGCGATGAGGAGTTCGCGAATTTTCGCAGCGTAAGTCTGGGTAAGATGAAGGAGAATACCTTCTATCGGTCCGCTTCACCCTGTGACAACATCCACAACCGGAGGGACTACGTGGACGCCTTGATGGAAGAGGCAGGCGTGCATTACGTCGTGGACCTGGCCGATGATGCGGAGAAGCTCAGTCAGGACGTTTCGGAACCGGACTTCGACTGCCCTTATTACATGAATCTATACGAAAACGGCCTGGTGATTCCCCTGGCGCTGAACATGAATTTCAGTTCGGAGGAGTTTAAGGAGAAAACCCTGAAGGGCATACTGGCCATGGCGGAGAACGAAGGCCCCTATCTGGTTCACTGCACGGAGGGCAAGGACCGGACCGGCTTCTTCTGCATGCTGGTGGAAGCGTTGGCCGGGGCATCCTATCAGGAAATCGTCGACGATTACATGATCACTTATGATAACTATTACGGCATTTCAGAAAGCTCCGACCCGGAGAAATACGATATCCTGGTGCAGAACCTGCTGGACCCGATGATCGAAAGCATCGTAGGGGACGACAGCGTGGATATTACAACCGCGGACCTTTCCTCTTATGCCGAGGATTACCTCCGGGCTTGCGGCATGCAGGAAGAACAGATGGAAGCATTCCGGGAAAAGGTGTTCCGCTGAAGAGAACGGAGAGAGCAGTATGAAATACCGGACAGATAAATACGGGGAGAAGATTTCCCAACTGGGTTACGGGTGCATGCGTTTTACGCGGAAGGGCGCCGGCATTGATTACGAAAAAGCCGAAAAAGAAGTGATGATGGCGGTGGAGCAGGGCGTCAACTATTACGACACGGCCTATGTCTACGGCGGCAGCGAGGAGTGCCTGGGAAGGATCCTTGCGGAGAACCATTGCCGGGACAAGGTGAAGGTGGCGACGAAACTGCCCCAGTATATCCTGCGCTCCGAAAAGGGCATCGAAAAGACCTTCCGGGAGGAACTCAGCCGTCTCCGGACGGATTACATCGATTATTACCTGATGCATATGTTTACGGATCCACTGGAGTGGGAGAAACTTCAGGAACTGGACATCGAAGAGTGGATCCGGCGGAAAAAAGAAGAGGGGAGCATCCGGCAGATCGGGTTTTCCTATCACGGCAACTCCGACTCCTTCCTGAAAATCCTGGAGCTGTATGACTGGGATTTCTGCCAGATCCAGTACAACTACCTGGATGAACACACCCAGGCCGGCCGGGTCGGGCTGAAAGCCGCGGCGGCGAAAGGCATTCCGGTGATCATCATGGAACCCCTGCGGGGCGGGAAACTGGTGAATCTGCCGGAGAAGGCGAAAAAGGCGCTTCGGGACAGCAGCACCGGATACACACCGGCGGAACTGGCCCTGCGGTGGCTGTGGGACCAGCCGGAAGTCACCTGCGTGCTGTCCGGCATGAATTCGACGGAAATGGTGGAGGAGAATATCCGTATCGCTTCGGACGCGGATGCCGGCTCACTGACGGAGAAGGACTTCGAGGTCATTGAAGCCATTAAAGCGGCCGTCAAGGAGAAGGAGAAGGTGGGCTGCACCGGCTGCCGGTACTGCATGCCCTGCCCCGCGGGCGTGGACATTCCCGCGGTCTTCCATTACTACAATCTCTGTTATCTGGACAAAAAAATGACCGGGCGCTTTGAGTTCGCCCGGAATGTGGGGATGCAGAAAGAACCGGGATATGCCACCCGCTGCGTCGGATGCGGCAAATGCGAGCAGCACTGCCCCCAGCAGATCCCCATCATTGAAATGCTGAAAACTGCAGACCGTGATTTGCGGCCGCCGCTGTTCCGGGTCGGAATACCCATCGCCCGGAAAGTGATGAAACGATAATGCCAACTAAAGACGCTCCGGCGTCTTTTTGTTCATTATGAGGATGGAAACCAGAACCAGGGCGATGCCCAGCACCTTGACGATTCCGAGCGGCTGGCTGAATACAAACAGTCCGATCAGGGAAGCGACTACGGTTTCCACGGAAGCCAGCACCGGGACTTTCGAGGTCTCCCGGATGTGGCCCAGTCCGCCGAAATAGACGATATATGCCAGGGCGGAGGGAATGATCCCGAACCCCAGCAGCGTCAGTGCCATGGAAGGCGTGAAAGCCGCTCCGATCCCCTGCCAGGGACGGACGATGAAGAACAGGAACAGGGCGCCGAAGGACAGCCCGTAGAACGTCGAAGTATAAGGGTCTTCCCGGTCTGCACCAATGCGGGAGAGAACCGGAAGGGTCGCATACATGAAGCCGGCGCCGACACCGGTGAGAAGGCCGATGCTCAGCAGGGAAAGCCCTGCCAACTGACCGCCGGTGACCGTGAGGATACAGCCCAGAATGTTGATTATAATTGCGAGGATCTTGTTCCGGCGGAGCGCTTCCCCGAAAAACAGACGGCTCATGACGGCGACGAAAACCGGAGAGGTATACAGCAGAACGGCGGTAATCGCCATGCCGGTGTGCTTCAGGGTCGTCATGTACAATGCGTTATAGATCGCCTGGGAGAAGAGTCCCACCAGCAGACAGGACAGCAGTCCCCGTCGGCTGATCCGAAAGAGCCGGAGTCCCTTTCCCTTTACCAGAAGGACGGGAATCATCAGGACGGAGGCGAAGAGAAGCCGGAAAAATGCCACGGCGGAAGGGTTCATCCCCATATTCTGCAGCAGCGTGCCGAAGAGCCCGATCGTGCCCCACAGGCAGCCGGCGGCAAATACCATTAAATATCCTTTTCGTTGTTCACGTTCCATTTTTCGCCTCCTGAAATGCCGTATGGGTAAATATTATCACAGGGTGAGTTTCGTTTCAAGAAAGGAACTTCTTGTCAGAGCGGGAAAAAGGCGTGTATAATAGTCGGGAGAGCGTGTAGAGGAGGACAGAAACATGATATGTGAGCGGGATCTGATTTTTGAGAAACTGAGGAATTGCCGGGATCTGGGCGGGATGCAGGCGGCCGGTGGCAGGACCATCCGGAGAAACTGCCTGATCCGCGCGTCCAATCTTTGGGTAGTCACCCGGGAAGACCAACAGAAGCTGACCGGGGAGCATCGGCTTTCACTGGTCATTGACCTCAGGACCGATATAGAAAGGGAGCAGAAGCCGGACCGGCTGCCGAAGGGCGTGGATTACCTGATGCTGCCGGTATTTACGGCGGCGCAGGTAGGCATCACCCGGGAAAAGAGAACGGCGATGCCGGATGTGAAAGACCTTCCGGGAATGGAGAAACTGTATCAGCTGATGACGGCGGACGAGTTCTGCCGGGGGAATTTCCGCACGATCCTGCGGAGCATCCTGCTGCACGATTATTCGGAGGGATCCGTGCTCTGGCACTGTACCGAAGGAAAGGACCGCTGCGGGATGGTCGCCGTTTTCCTGGAGGAGATTCTGGGCGTGGACCGGGAGGCGATCCGTGAGGATTATTTCCTGACCAACCGGGTGAACGAACCCCGTGGAGACAAGGCCTACCGTATCATGATGGAGCAGGGTTTTGACGAGGCCGCCGCGAATTATATACGGGATTCCTATCTGGCGAAGCCGGAATACCTGGATGCTGCTTACGAGGTCATCGACGGGATGTTCGGCGGGATGGAGAATTACCTGATGAAAGGACTGGAACTGGAACCGGAGTGGATCGAAACCTTCCGGGAGCAGGTTCTGGAATAAAGGACAAAAGACGAGGCCGGTGCAGGATGCACCGGCCTTTTTTTATTGCCATTCGGTTGGTTTCGTTATTTTTCGAATACTTTCTTTCCGCCCAGCCAGGTCTGCATCACATTGATGTTCAGCAGTTCTTTCGGCTCCACTTCAAAGGGATCCCGGTCCAGAATGACCAGGTCAGCCAGTTTGCCGGCAGCCAGGGTGCCCTTGATGTCTTCCTCGAAAGAAGCGTAGGCGGCGTTCTTGGTGTACATGGTCAGGGCTTCGAAGGTGGTGACCCGCTGTTCCGGGTGGTAACCTTCCGGCGGATTGCCTTCCAGGTCCTGACGGGTGGTGATGGCGTAAGCGCCCATCAGCGGATCGTAAGGCTCCACCGGGGAGTCGGAGCTTCCCGTGAGGGTCAGCCCTTCGTCGATGAGCCGCCGCCACATATAGGAGTACTTCGCCCGTTCCGGTCCCAGCCGCTCTTCCGACCAGTTGACGTTCGAGGAAACGAACTTCGGCTGGATGTCCAGTACCACCGGGAGTTTCTTCATCCGGGCGATCAGGTCTTCATTGACTACCATCACGTGGATCAGGCGGAAACGCTGATCCGGTTTCGGGTTGGCGTTGTAGACTTCTTCGATGGCGTTCAGAACGATATCGAGCCCCTTGTCACCGATGGCGTGGATTCCGATCTGCAGGTCCATGTCATAAGCCTTTTTCACCATGGCGGTCATGACTTCCTGGGGATAGTTGATAACCCCGTAGACGCCGGGGGCGTCGGCGTATTCTTCAAAGAGGGCAGCGCCCCTGGAACCCAGGGAGCCGTCGCTGTAGATCTTGAAGAAGCCGTATTTGATCATGTTGCTGCCGAATCCGGAGCGCATCCCGAAGACCGGGTATTCGTCGAAGTTGATGTAGACGCGAACCGACAGCCGTCCTTCCTTTTCCAGTACCTGATAGATGTCAATGAATTCCTTGGCATCGCAGAATTTGCCCTGGATGGGGTGAGCGCCGGTGACGCCGTGGGAGTTCAGTTCTTTAATGACTTCCGCCATGGCGTCCTTTTTGGCTTCAAAGGTCGCCAGTTTATCGGGAATCACGCACAGCAGCGGGGAGACCGCATCCTCCAGAAGGATGCCGTTGGGATCGCCGTTTTCATCGTACTGGACGGCGTTTTCCGCTTCCGGTACGTAATTGCGGTCCAGTCCGGCCATTTCCAGCGCCAGGGTGTTGCAGCAGTGCACATGCATGCAGTACCGGCCGATGATGATCGGGTGTTCCGTAGAGATGGTATCCAGTTCGTGGCGGTCCGGCAGTTCCGGGATCTCCCACTGTTCGTGGTTAAACTGGGCGCCCCGGACC
>JAFWFI010000124.1 GCA_017515705.1 Bacillota bacterium | reverse complement strand
TTACTATGATTTCTGGGGTTACAACCAGATCAACTGCGACATGCGGTATTACTACGACACCAACCACTTCCGCAATGCGGTGGGGAAGATGGTGCTGGCGTATATTTTCAATGACGAGAATGTCTACGTGCCGGAGGGCTTTGGCCATGTGACGACCAGCGAGACCCTGGAGCAGCGGCTGCAGGAGATCTACGGCACGGACCCCGCATCCATTCCGAAGAATCACACGGCCCGGGTGCCGATCCTGTTATATCATTCCTTCACCAACGACCCGAAGGTGGATGTCAACACCGTGGTGAAAGCGGAGAAGTTCGACGGGCAGATGCAGCTTTTGAAGGACAACGGCTACCATACCGTCAATTACTACGACCTGATCAATTACGTGTACCACGGCCTGCCGCTTCCGGAAAAACCGGTGCTCATTACCTTTGACGACGGGTATCGGGACAACCTGGAAATCGCGGCGCCGATCCTGAAGAAATACGGGTTCAAAGCGACGATCTCCGTGGTGGGCGTCTCGGTAGGGAAGGAAACCTACAAGGATACCGGCGAGATCATGACGCCGCACTTCGAACTGAAGGAAGCGTACCCCTATGTGAATGCCGGCACCATCGATGTTCAGTCCCACACCTATGACATGCACCAGGTGGAAGAACTGGACGGCAAGGGCTGCCGCCAGGGCGTGCTGCAGATGAAGGGGGAATCGGAAAAAGCCTATGTGAAAGCGCTGACAGAAGACTTCCAGGCGTCCAAAACCGCCATTGAGGAAGCGCTTCCGGTCAGCTGTGAAGTCGTGACTTACCCGTACGGATTCTGCGACCTGAAATCGGACGTCATCCTGAAAAGCCAGGGCGTTAAGGTCACGGTGTCCCTGCGGCGGGGCGTAAACGAGATCGTCGAAGGGCTGCCCCAGACGCTGACCCGGCTCAAGCGCTTCAATGTCAGCAACGACATGAGCGCCGAGGAATTCATGGCGATACTGAGGATGTAGCGGGAAAGGAGAAGAGAATGGAGAAGAAGGAAATCAGGGAAAGAATCTTCCGGTTCTTCGTGGAGGAAAAGAAGAGCGCAGGACTGGAATATGATACAGAGTTATTGAAGAGCAAATACGTGAACTCGCTGTTTGCCCTGCAGATCGTGGCTTATGTGGAAAAGGAATTCGGCATCAAGCTCAAACGAAAGGAGATCTCGGAGAAGAACTTCCACTCCATCAACGCCATTGCGGACCTGGTGGAGCAGCATGTATCCGGGAAATAGGGGAGAACAATGGGAAAGAATGAGCAGCAGATCAAGTGCGTGATCTGGGACCTGGACAACACCCTCTGGGAGGGCGTGCTGTCGGAAGGCGGCGCCGGCGAACTGCGGCCCGGGGTGGCGGAAACCGTCCGGGAACTGGACCGGCGGGGCATCGTCCAGTCCGTGTCCAGCAAGAATGATTTTGAAAACGCCAGGCGGCGGCTGGAAGAGACCGGCCTGTGGAACTATTTCCTCTGTCCCCAGATTTCGTGGAACAGCAAGTCCGAGGGGATCGGGCGGATCCTGGAACGGCTGAACATAAAAGAAGAGGCGGCGGCCTTCGTGGACGATTCCGCTTTTGAACGGGACGAGGTGCAGTTCGTCCTGCCGAAGGTTCGGGTCTATGACGCGGTGGATACGGAAAACCTGCCGGACAGACCGGAGTTTCAGGTGCGTTTCATCACGGAAGATGCGGCCAGACGGCGGGAGATGTACCGGGCGGACCTCAAGCGGCAGAGCGCCGAGGAGGCGTTTACCGGAAGCAACGAGGACTTCCTGGCGACGCTTCACATGAAGCTGTCCATTGAACCGGTGACGGAGACGACGCTGCAGCGGGTGGAGGAACTGACCGTCCGCACCCACCAGTTGAATTCCACCGGCTACACCTATTCTTACGAGGAATTGAAGGAACTGATCCGTTCGCCGAAGCACCGGTTTTATATCTGCGAACTGGCGGACGATTACGGCACCAGCGGAAAGGTGGGGCTGTTGCTGATGGAAGAAGCGGAAGAAGACCTGACCATTCAGCTTCTGATCGTGTCCTGCCGTGTGATGAGCCGGGGAATCGGCTCCGCGCTGTTGTGCTTTGCCACAAAACAGGCTGCCGAAGCCGGCAAAAAGCTGCGGGCGGAATACCTGGAGACCGAATACAACCGGATTATGTATATTACTTACAAACTGTCCGGTTTCGAGGATATTGAAGAAGACGGAGACCGCGTGCTGCTGGAATACCGGCACGACGAACCGCTGGAGTATGCGGAGTATCTTAGATTGGAGATTGGAGATTGAAGATTGGAGAAGATTCTTCGGCCTTTGGCCTCAGAATGACAACGAATGTCATCCTGAGCGCAGCGAAGGATCTTTTCTCCCATCTCCCATCTCCTATCTCCCATCTCATAAAGGAGGAACCAATGAACCGAAACGATTTTGACAAGGCCTGCCGGGTTGTGGAGCAGGTTACCCAGCAGACAAAGCTGATTGAAAGCAAGTACCTCAGTGAGAAGACGGGCAACCGGGTCTTCCTGAAGCCGGAGAACATGCAGGTTACCGGCGCTTATAAAATCCGGGGCGCCTATTACAAAATCAGCACCCTTTCCGAAGAAGAACGCAAGCGGGGCCTGATCACGGCTTCCGCCGGCAACCACGCCCAGGGCGTAGCCTTTGCGGCGAAGGAATTCGGCGTGAGAGCCATCATCGTCATGCCCAAGACGACGCCGCTGATCAAGGTGAACCGTACCAAGAGTTACGGGGCGGAAGTGGTGCTCTACGGCAATGACTACGACGAAGCTTTTGACTGCGCACAGCGGCTGTGCTCGGAACACGACTATACATTCATCCATCCCTTCGACGACCTGACGGTGGCGACCGGCCAGGGCACGGTCGGGATGGAGATCATCAAGGAACTGCCCCTGGTGGATACCATTCTGGTTCCCGTGGGTGGCGGCGGTCTGGCCACCGGCGTTTCCAGCCTGGCCAAGATCATCAATCCCAACATCAAGGTCATCGGCGTTGAACCCGCCGGGGCCAACTGCGTGCAGCGTTCGCTGGAAGCGGGCGAAGTGGTCACCCTGTCGGAAGTGAATACCATTGCTGAGGCTGCTTCTGTTCATACACCCGGGAAGGAGATCTTCCCGTATCTGCAGGAGAATCTGGACGAAGTGATGACGGTGGGTGACGACGAGATCATCGTGTCCTTCCTGGACATGGTGGAAAACCACAAGATGATCGTCGAGAACGCCGGTCTGCTGACGGTGGCTGCGGCTGCGCACCTGCCGGCAGAAGGAAAGAACGTGGCCTGCATTATCAGCGGCGGTAATATGGACATGATCACCATGTCTTCCGTGGTGCAGCAGGGACTGATTTTCCAGGACCGGATCTTTACCGTATCCACGCTGCTGCCGGATAAGCCGGGCGAGCTGGCGGAAGTAGCCATCCTCATCGCCGAGAACCAGGGCAATGTCATCAAACTGGATCACAACCAGTTCGTGACCACCAACCGGATGAAGGAAGTGGAACTGAGGATCACCATGGAAGCGTTCGGCACCGAACACAAGCAGCAGATCATGAATGCGTTGGAAAAGGGCGGCTACAAGCCGAAGATCGTGGCGACCATGCTGTAAAGGAGGACCAGTATGTTTCGGAAAATGAGACGCTTCAAGCAGGAAATCAGCCGGGAAGAATGCATTGAAGTGCTGAAGAATGAACCCCGCGGCGTGCTTTCCGTGCTGGGGGATGACGATTATCCCTACGGGCTGCCGGTGAGCCATTATTACGATGAAGAGACCGGGAATATCTACTTCCACTGTGCGGCGGTGGGTCACAAGATCGACGCTATCGCAAAGCACGACAAAGTGAGTTTTTGCGTCATGGACAAGGGCTACCGGAAGGAAGGGGACTGGGCGCTGAACATCAAGAGTGTCATCGCCTTCGGCCGGGCGAAGCTCCTGGAAGACCGGGCGAGAGTCCATGAGGTCTGCGGGATGCTGACCCGGAAGTTCACGGACGATCCGGAATACCTGGAGAAGGAGCTCCGCATCAACGGAGACCGGGTCCAGGTGGTGGAGATCACCGTGGAGCACATGACCGGGAAATTAGTAAATGAGAGTTAATTTATAGATCCTTCGCTTCGCTCAGGATGACAAGAGCGCTGTCATCCTGAGGCGCAGCTGAAGGATCTTTTTCTTGTCTTTCGGAGAAAAGAATGGTACAATAAAACAAACAAATGTTCTGGTTTGAGCCGGGAGGAAGGAGGATTTTATGCCGCAGGAAAAAGACCGCATCTACATTGCCATCGACCTGAAGTCCTTCTATGCCTCTGTGGAGTGTATGGAACGGCGGCTGGATCCGCTGAAGACGCACCTGGTGGTGGCGGACGAATCCCGGACGGAGAAGACCATCTGCCTGGCGGTGTCGCCGTCGCTGAAAGCTTACGGCATTTCCGGACGCGCCCGGCTTTTTGAAGTGGTGCAGCGGGTGAAGGAAGTGAACGAGGAGCGCCGGCGGGAGGCCCCCGGACGGCGGCTGACCGGTTCCTCCTGGGTGGACAGGGAAGTGAAGGAGAACCCGTCCCTGGCTCTGGACTACATCGTGGCCAAGCCCCGGATGGCCTATTACATCGAATACAGCACTCGGATCTACGATATCTACCTGAAGTATGTGTCGGCGGAGGACATCCACGTCTATTCCATCGACGAGGTTTTCATCGACGCCACGGATTACCTGGATACCTACGGCCTGACACCCCACGATTTCGCCATGACCATGATCCGGGACGTGCTGAAAAATACGGGGATCACGGCAACGGCGGGCATCGGAACCAACATGTACCTGGCGAAGATCGCCATGGACATCGAAGCCAAGCACCGGGAGCCGGACGAGGACGGGGTGCGGATCGCTTACCTGGACGAGCGGCTGTACCGGGAGAAACTCTGGACCCACCGCCCCCTGACGGATTTCTGGCGGATCGGGAAGGGTTATGCCCGGCGGCTGGAAGAACAGGGACTGTACACCATGGGGGATATTGCCCGCTGTTCCCTGGGCGGACCCATGGACTATTATAACGAGGGGCTTTTGTACAAGATCTTCGGCATCAACGCGGAACTGCTGATCGACCACGCCTGGGGCTGGGAACCCTGCCGGATCCGGGACATCAAGAATTACCGGCCGTCGACCAACAGCCTCAGTTCCGGCCAGGTCCTGCCGGTGCCTTATGACTTTGAGCATGCGGCGCTGATCGTCCGGGAAATGACGGAGCAGATGAGTCTGGACCTGGTGGCCAAGGGACTGGTGACGGACCAGATGGTTCTGACGATCAATTACGACCGAATGAGCCTGGAGGACGATGGGAAGGGCAGCCGGTACAAAGGCGAGGTCAAGGAAGACTTTTACGGGCGGAAGGTGCCCCGGCACGCCCACGGGACCGCCAACCTGAGCCGGCAGACTTCTTCGTCGAGAATGCTGACGGAGGCGGTCATGCAGCTGTACGAACGAATCACGGACCCGGATCTTTTGATCCGGCGGATCACCATTGCCGCCTGCCGGGTGGTGCCGGAAGAAGAAGCCGGCATCCGGGAACCGCAGCAGCTGGATATGTTCACGGATCCGGAAGCTCTCTGGATGGAACAGGAAGAGGAGGACCGGAAGCTGGAGCAGGAAAAGAGCATTCAGAAGGCCATGCTACAGATCCGGAAGCAGTTCGGGAAGAACGCCGTGTTCAAGGGGACGGACCTGCTGGAAGGCGCAACGGGACTGGACCGGAACCGGCAGATCGGAGGACATCATGAATAACGACGACAGGAATCCCTATGAGGACATCATCGACCTGCCGCATCACGTGTCACCGACCCGGAAGCGGATGCCCATCAAAGACCGGGCGGCGCAGTTTGCGCCCTTTGCGGCGCTGACCGGCTACGGGGACGCCATCGAAGAAACGGCGCGTCAGACCGGGAGTCGGCTGGGTCTTTTTGAAGATGAAATTGGCTTTATGGAGGAAAAGCTCCGCCTGCTGACTGCACGGGAAGGGGAGAGGCCTGAGGCGGAGGCTGTGTATTTTGTCCGGGATCCGCTGAAGGACGGCGGCAGCTTCCGGACGGTTTCCGGCCGCGTCAAGCGGATCGACACGGTGGAACGGCAGCTGATTTTTGAAGACGGAACCGAGGTTCCGCTGGCGGATCTGGTGGAACTGGAACTTCCGTAAAACATTCTTGAGTAATCGCTTATCTTGTGGCATAATAGAAAGCAAGTAACAAGATAAGGAGAGAAAGGGAGCTTTCGGGCGCCCTGTATAGAAAAAATGAGCTTTCGTAAAATCACAGTTGCAGGCGGCGGCGTCCTGGGTTGCCAGATTGCCATGCAGTCTGCCTATAAAGGGTTTGATGTGACCATCTGGCACAGGAGCTATTCGTCCATCGGCCGGAGTCAGCCGAGGCTGGACCGCCTCCATGCCATCTATATCAAAGAATTGAAGTCGCTGAGGTATAAGATCGGCGCATTGTCCGCGGAGTATCCCAGGGGGCTGGCGGAGGACTTTGTTTCCCTGACGCCGGAAAAGGTGAATGAAATGGTTCACCGGGCGGAGAGAGCCTACAAAAACATCCACATGGCGGTGGACCTGAACGAAGCCATGGAAGACGCGGATCTGGTGATTGAGGCCATTGCGGAAAATGAAGAACAGAAAATCGGGTTTTACCGGAGGATCAGCGATGTGCTGCCCCCGAAAGCCATATTGGTAACGACTTCGTCCACCATGCTGCCCCGCACTTTTGCGGAGTATACCGGCCGGCCGGAGAAGTTCCTGGCCATGAACTTTGCCGGCGAGATCTGGGCCAAGAATATCGCGGAAATTATGGGGCACCCGGGGACGGACCAGAAAGCGTACGACCAGGTTGCCGCTTTTGCCGCAGACATCGGCATGGAGCCTCTTTGCCTGAAAAAGGAACACCCCGGATACATTTTGAATTCCCTGCTGATTCCTTTCCTGGAAGCGGCAAAGAAGCTGAAGGAAGAGGAAGTGGCAGACCCCGAAACCATTGACCGGACCTGGAAGCTGGCCACCGGCGCGCCGGAGGGACCCTTCCGGATCATGGACGAAGCAGGACTGAGAAGCGAATAGACATTATGAGAATGGAAAAGACGAAAAAAAAGAATAGGATCATTACGACGGTGGGACTGGTGTTTTTCATCGGACTGTTCCTGTTTTCCGGCTATATGTTCATGACCGAGTACATGGACAAAAAGCAGAGTGCGGAGGAGTTTGAAGAACTGGCGCAGATGGTGGACGAAGAAGCCGGGGAGCAGATCTCTGCATACGACCGGTATCTGCCGCTGTATGAACAGAACAATGATTTCGCCGCCTGGATCCGCATTGACGGCACGGCCATCGATTACCCGGTGATGTATCACCCCTCTGAGGTGGACTATTACCTGAAACGGAATTTCGAGCGCCAGTCCAGCGCTTACGGCGTTCCTTACATCAAAGAGGAATGCAAACTGGGCGAGAGCGACAACTGCACGATTTACGGCCACCACATGAAAAACGGCACCATGTTCTCGAACCTGATCCTTTACGAGGACAAGGCATTTTATGATGACCATAAGATCGTCCATCTGGATACCCTGGAGGGATACGGCCAGTACGAGATCGTCATCGTCTTCAAGACCGTGGCGTATTCGAATGCGGCATTCAACTACTTTGACTACATCAACTTTGACACCCAAGAGGTCTTCGACAAGTACATTTCCACCTGCAAATCCCTGCAGCTGTACGACACCGGGGCAGAAGCGCAGTACGGGGACAAACTCATCACCCTGTCCACCTGTGAATACAGCAAAAAGGACGGCCGGATGGTGGTGGTTGCCAGGAAGATTTCCTGATCAAAGCCCGGGGCAAACCGTTGTTTCAATCGCAGCCGCATCGAAAGTACTCAACCATTTACTTTTGAAAACGGCTGTGATAAAATAATACAAGCAGATATTGCAATCCAAACCCGAAAAGAGAGGAAAACAGATGGATATCAAGAAAGAAATTGAAAAAGTGGGCGACGCCTTACCGAAGAACAAAGAAGAAGTAGCGGCGAAACTGAAGGACGCAAAAGAAGAAGTTGAAAAGATGCTGGACAAGACCGATATGGACGAAAAAGCCATTGCAAAGGCCAAGGACCTGAAGAAGGAAGTAGAAGGCTTGCTGGACAAGACCGACATCGACGACAAAGCGATCGCAAAAGCGCACGAACTTCTGGGCAAAATCAAGGAATTCAAGAAATAGGAATGGAAGTTTTACTGCCGGCGGGGGAATCCCGTCCGGCAGTTCACATTTTTTGCGGAAAAATGAGAAAAAGTGAGGGATAACAACGGAAAACACCATCAAGTATTTCGATGACAATCATTGACTTTCTAATGTATAGAGAATATAATTTATAGGAGCAGCAAAGTGTATTTCATGAACCGTGAAATCGTACGGACCCACAGTACTTTTTTGATTTGCGCTGTGGTCTGTTTTTTTATGAAGGAGAGGAAGGGGGAAGTTAAAAATGAGCGACATGCAGGAAAAGCTTTCTGATCGGATTCTTTCCATCCTGCCGGGAACCAACTGTAACGGCCTTGGCGGATGCGGAAAAGCCACCTGCAGGGAATGCGCGGAAGCCATTGCCGGCGGAGAAAGCATTGCTTTGTGTCCGGCCTGCAGTCAGGAGCAGGTGGACCTTATTGCGGAGGCGACCGGGAGAGATCCGGTGCCTGTGCAGAAGAAGGTCGCGTTTATCGCATGCAGCGGTCATGCCACCGGTATCGAACGGCATTCGATCTGCGGCAGCTGTGAAGCGGCGAAAGCTTATGGATTCGTCCGCGGAGAGTGTAAGAGCGGCTGTCTGGGAATCGGTGATTGCGTGGACGTCTGTACCTTCGATGCCATGGAACTGGCGGACGGTGTGGTCAGTATCGACCGGGAAAAATGTACCGGCTGCGGCGCCTGTGCCCATGCATCGACATGCATCCAGAATATCATCTATATGGTGCCGGCGGATGCTACCAATTTCATCCCCTGTTCTTCCACAGAGGAAGACGAAGACGTCGTCCGGAAGACCTGCGGGTATGGATGTATTTCCTGCGGGGAATGCGAACGGGCCTGCCCGGTGGGCGCGGTCTCCATCGTCAACTATCATGCGGTCATCGATTATGATAAATGCGAAGGCTGTGAAGCCTGTGCGGTCAAGTGCCGGAAGAAGATCATCATCGATGAATACCACGATATTACCAAACTGAAAGAAAAAGTCGCATTCGTAGCCTGCAACGGCGGATTCATCGCCGGGGAGATCTACGAATCGAAAGGATATCACAGCTGTGCGGAGGCAGTCAAAAGTGCGGATCCGAAAGACCTGGGGCTTTGCACCACGGGCTGCACCGGACTCGGGGACTGCACCAAGGTTTGCCGGTATGACGCGATCCACGTGGAATACGGCACGGCCTTTGTGGATGTGGAAAAATGCGTCGGCTGCAAGGACTGCACCTTCGCCTGCCCGAAGGGACTGATTTCCATCGTACCCTATAAAGGCGCCAAGATGGTGCCCTGTTCCTCCGTGGCGGATTACGAAGAAAAGAGCGATGTCTGTCCGGTATGCTGTGAAAGCTGCATGGACTGCATCAACAACTGTCCCAACGGGGCGATCTATCTGGAAGACCGCCACGCCGTTGTGGATTTAGACCTTTGCGAAAACTGCAATATCTGCCAGTACGTTTGCTTTAAGGGCGTCATCGCTGAGCGGGCAGTGCCGGAATACAACTACCTGCAAAGAGATGCCCTGGGAATCGGAAAGGAGAGTGAGTGATATGAGAAAACGTAAGACCATGGACGGCAATACCGCTGCGGCCCATGTAGCGTATGCCTTCTCTGAAGTTGCTGCGATCTATCCGATCACTCCGTCCTCCCCGATGGCGGAAAGCATGGACGAATGGGCAGCTCAGGAACGACTGAATATTTTCGGCGAAAAAGTAAAGATCGTCGAAATGGAATCGGAAGGCGGCGCGGCCGGAACGGTACACGGATCCGTTATCGCCGGTGCCTACACTTCCACTTTTACAGCCTCCCAGGGGCTGCTGCTGATGATCCCGAACATGTACAAGATCGCAGCGGAACAGTCGCCGGTGGTATTCCATGTGGCGGCCAGAGCCCTGTCCACCCATGCCCTGAACATTTTCGGAGACCACTCCGACGTTATGGGCACCCGGCAGACCGGGGTAGCGATCCTGTGCTCCAACAGCGTTCAGCAGGCCATGGACCTGGCGGCTGTGGCGCACCTGTCGACGATCGCGGGCAAACTGCCGTTCCTGCATTTCTTCGACGGCTTCCGGACTTCCCACGAAAACCAGAAGATCGAAGTGTGGGATTACGGTGAACTGCGCGAAATGGTGGACTGGGATGCGGTGAAACGGTTCCGTCAGCGGGCCCTGCATCCGGAAAATCCCCACAGCATGGGTTCCGCGGAACAGCCGGAAACCTTCTTCCAGCATCGTGAAGCCTGCAACATGTTCTATACCGAAACCATCGACGTGGTGGAAAAATACATGCACATGGTCAACGACCGGATCGGGACCAAGTATGAGCTGTTCAGCTATTACGGTGCACCGGATGCGGAACAGGTCATGATCGCCATGGGCTCCATCTGCGAAGCGGCGGAAGAAGTCGTGGATTACCTGAATGCGAAGGGTAAGAAAGTCGGCGTGGTGGAAGTCCACCTGTACCGGCCGTTCTCCGCGAAGCACCTGATCGCAGCTATTCCGCCCACGGTGAAATCGATCGCGGTCTTAGACCGGACAAAGGAACCCGGCGGCATGGGCGAACCCCTCTACCTGGACGTGGTCTCGGCGTTGAGGGGCAGCGACATCGATTCGGCATTCATTGCCGGCGGCCGTTACGGCCTGGGGTCCAAGGACGTTCAGCCGGGAGACATCCTGGCGGTGTTCGAGAACCTCTGGTCCGATAACCCCAAGAAGGAATTCACCATTTCCATTACCGATGATGTGACGAACCTGTCCCTGCCGGTAACGGAGAATCCGGACGTGGCACCGGAAGGCACGGTAGCCTGCAAGTTCTGGGGCCTTGGCGCAGACGGTACGGTAGGCGCCAACAAGAACAGCGTCAAGATCATCGGCGACCACACGGACAAGTACGTACAGGCCTATTTCCAGTACGACTCCAAAAAGTCCGGGGGCGTCACGATTTCCCACCTGCGGTTCGGCGACAAGCCCATCCGCTCCACGTATTACGTGAAGCAGGCGGACTTCGTGGCCTGCCACAATTCCAATTACCTGAAGAAATACAGCATGGTGGAGGACGTCAAGCCCGGCGGCTTCTTCCTGCTGAACTGCACCTGGTCCGATGAGGAACTCGAGAAACACCTCTCGGCCAGGGATAAACGATATATCGCCAAAAACAACGTAAAGCTGTACACCTGCGACGCCGTGTCTGCGGCGCGGCAGATCGGCCTCGGCTCCCGCCGGACCAACACGGTGCTGCAGTCCGCATTCTTCCTGCTGGCGCAGATTATCCCGATCGATGAAGCGACCGAATACATGAAGGAAGCCATCCGGGTGACCTACGGGCGGAAGGGCGATAAGATCGTCAACATGAACATCGCCGCGGTGGATGCCGGGGTGGAAGGCGTTCATGAAGTGAAGGTCCCGGCTTCCTGGGCGGATGCCGTGGATACAGAAGAAAAACCGGTTCTGCAGGGGAAATTCCCCTTCCAGACCGAATACATCAACGATATCCTGGTGCCCACCAACAGCATGGACGGGGACAGCATTCCGGTTTCCAAATTCGTGGAGACCGCGGATGGGAAACTCCCGGCGGGCACGGCAGCCTACGAAAAGCGCGGCATCGCCACGGATATCCCCATCTGGGACAAACACAATTGCATGCAATGCAACTGGTGTTCCTATGTATGCCCCCACGGCGTCATCCGGCCGTTCGTGCTGAATGAAGAAGAAGCTGCGGACGAAAGAGTCGCAGGCAAGTGCGTGGACATGAAGGGCATGCGGGATCACAAGTACGCCATCGGCGTTTCCGCACTGGACTGCACCGGCTGCGGCAGCTGCGCACAGGTCTGCCCGGCACGGAAGAAGGCCATCGAAATGGTACCGGCGGAAGACGCTCCGGTGGAAGAACTGCAGGAAACCTTCACTTACCTCTTCGAGGAAGTGACGCAGAAGGAAGTTCCGTTCAAGGAAAAGACCGTCAAGGGTTCCCAGTTCCTGCAGCCGCTGATGGAATTCTCCGGCGCCTGCCCGGGCTGCGGGGAATCCCCATACGCAAAACTGGCGACTCAGCTCTTCGGCGACCGGATGTTCGTTGCCAACGCCACCGGATGTTCTTCCATCTGGGGCTGCAGCGCACCCAGCACGCCGTATACCATGAACAAAGAGGGCAAGGGCCCGGCATGGGCGAACTCCCTGTTTGAAGACAACGCGGAATTCGGTCTCGGCATGGCCATGTCCATGAGCGCGAGACGCACGGAGATGCGGTCCGCAGTCAGACGGCTGCTGCCTGTCGTCGGAACACCGGCAAGGGCATGGCTGGCCTGCATGGATAATTCCAAGACCTCCCGGGATACCGGCGAACTGCTGGTGGAAGCCTGCGAACCGCTGGCAGAAACCAATGAAGACGCACGGTTCGTGGTGGAGAACAAGAATATACTGGTGAAGCCGTCCATCTGGATCTTCGGCGGTGACGGCTGGGCTTACGACATCGGCTACGGCGGACTGGACCACGTGCTGGCTTCCGGCGAGAATGTCAATATCCTGGTCTTCGACACAGAAGTCTATTCCAATACCGGCGGTCAGTCCTCCAAGGCGACGCCGCTCGGCGCGGTGGCAAAATTCGCCGCCTCCGGCAAGATGGTCCGGAAGAAGGACCTGGCACAGATCGCCATCACCTACGGTTATGTATACGTGGCACAGGTTGCCATGGGCGCCAACCCGGAACAGACCCTGCGGGCCTTCCGGGAAGCGGAAAGCTACAACGGCCCGTCCATCATCATCGCTTACGCCCCCTGTATCAACCACGGGGTCAAGGCCGGCATGAACAAATCCATGCTGGAAATGAAGCGGGCGGTACAGGCCGGTTACTGGAACCTGTTCCGGTTCGACCCGCGGCTTGGGAAGGACGGCAAGAATCCGCTTTCCGTGGACAGCGGAAAACCGAGGGAAAGCTTCCACGACTTCCTCAACGGCGAAGTCCGGTACAATTCACTCCAGATCAACTTCCCGGAACGGGCGGAAGTCCTCTTCAGCAAAGCCGAACTGCTTGCAAAAGAGCGGTATGAGAAACTGAAGATCCAGGAAAAGAACCTGCAGCATATTACGGAGGAGGAACAGTCATGAGAATGTATGAGATCTTAAGCAAAAGAAGACTCAGCGATACCATCACCTGGCTGGTGATCTACGCGCCCATGGTTGCCCGCAAGGCGAAGCCGGGCCAGTTCATCATCCTCCGGACCGATGAATACGGCGAGAGGATTCCCCTGACCATGGCAGGCCACAACAGCGAGGACGGCACCATCGACCTGATTTATGCGACGGTAGGCCGGACCACCATGCTGATGGACCAGCTGGAAGAGGGCGACACCTTCGCCAACATCGTGGGGCCTTTGGGAAAACCCACCCATATGGAAGGACTCCAAAAAGTCTGCGTGGTCGGCGGCGGCACCGGGAACGCCCTGGCGTACCCCATCGCAGCCGGGATGCACAACCACGGGATCAAAGTGGACATGATCTCCGGGTTCAAGAACAAGGATCTGGTGATCCTGGAAGATGAATTCACCGCCAACACCGACCGGACCTTTGTGGTCACGGACGACGGTTCCTACAAAGAAAAAGCCTTTACCACCGACAAGCTGAAAGCGCTGCTGGCGGAGGGCAATGAATACGACGAGATCATCGCGGTGGGCCCGCCCATCATGATGAAGCTGATCTGCCAGATCGCACAGGAGGCGGGGATCCCCTGCGTGGCTTCCCTGACCGCCTACATGATCGACGGTACCGGAATGTGCGGCGGCTGCCGGGCCTCCATCGGGGGCGAGGACAAGTTCGTCTGCGTGGACGGGCCGGAGTTCGACGGGTCCCTGGTGGACTGGGACGAACTCATCCAGCGGAACAGCTATTATGCGGAACAGGAAGCTCACGACAGAGAACATGTCTGCCGGCTGACGGGGGGTGTCAGGTATTATGATTAATCTGGTCAATGAAAAGAATCCGATGCCGGAACAGGCGCCGGATGTACGAAATAAAAACTTCCTCGAAGTGGCGGAAGGCTATACGGAAGACATGGCGGTGCGGGAAGCCCTTCGGTGCCTGCAGTGCCGCAAGCACCCCTGCATGAGCGGCTGTCCCGTCAGTGTCCGCATTCCGGAATTCATCAATAAGATCGCGGAAGGCGAATTTGAGGAAGCCTATCAGATCATTAAATCCACCAATTCCCTGCCGGCGATCTGCGGCAGAGTCTGCCCCCAGGAAAACCAGTGCGAAGGCAGCTGCGTCCGGGGTGTCAAGGGCGAACCGGTTGGCATCGGCCGGCTGGAACGCTTTGCGGCGGACTGGCACGCCGCCAATTTCGGCGACGAGGAGATCGAACCGGCACAGTCCAACGGACACAAGGTGGCCATTATCGGCGCCGGCCCGGCGGGACTGGCCTGCGCGGGAGACCTGGTGAACAAGGGTTATGAAGTCACCGTCTTTGAAAGCCTTCACAAGACCGGCGGCGTTCTGGTATACGGGATCCCGGAATTCCGGCTCCCGAAAGCCATCGTGGCTGCGGAAGTGAAAGCGCTGGAAGAGAAGGGCGTCAAGTTTGTGGTGGATGCCATCGTGGGACGTTCCATTACCGTGGACGAACTGATGGAGGAAGGGTACGAATCCGTCTTCATCGGCACCGGCGCGGGACTGCCGTCCTTCATGAAGATCCCGGGGGAAAACCTTCTGGGCGTTTGCTCCGCCAATGAATACCTGAGCCGAATCAATCTGATGAAGGCATATCTGCCGGAATACGACACACCCATCATGTACGGAAACAAGATCGCCGTGGTAGGCGGCGGGAACGTGGCCATGGACGCAGCGAGATGCGCCAAGCGGATGGGCGCGGAGGATGTATACATCATCTACCGTCGTTCTTCGGAAGAGATTCCGGCGAGAGCCGAAGAGATCCACCACGCGGTGGAAGAAGGAATCGATTTCCGTTACCTGACCAATCCGGTGCAGGTGGTCGGCGATGAAAAGGGTTACGTTACCGGCATCGAATGCGTGAAGATGGAACTGGGCGAACCGGATGCCTCCGGCAGAAGACGCCCGGTGGAAATCGAAGGATCCAACTTCGTACTGGAAGTGGATACCGTGATCATGGCCATCGGCACGAAGCTCAATAAACTGATTCTCGAAACGACGGAGAACCTGGCGGAAAACGACCGGGGCGGGATCGGCGTGAACGAGAAGGCCGCCACCAACCGGCCGGGCATCTTCGCCGGCGGCGACGCCGTTACCGGAGCTGCCACCGTCATCAAAGCCATGGGGGCCGGAAAGACCGCCGCGGCCGGGATCGACGAGTATTT
>JAFWFI010000123.1 GCA_017515705.1 Bacillota bacterium | reverse complement strand
GCCGTAAAAGCTTCCTGGGGCACTTCCACGGACCCGAACTGGCGCATCCGCTTCTTGCCTTCCTTCTGCTTCTCCAGCAGTTTTTTCTTTCTTGTGATATCGCCGCCGTAACACTTGGCCAGCACGTCCTTCCGGTAGGCCCGGACGGTTTCCCTGGCGATGACCTTGGACCCCACGGAAGCCTGGATCGGCACTTCGAACTGATGCATCGGAATGACTTCCTTGAGCTTTTCACAGACGAAGCGGCCCCGCTGGTAAGCCTTGCTCTCGTGGACGATCATGGAGAAAGCGTCCACCAGTTCCTTGTTCAGCAGCACGTCCAGCTTCACCAGCTTGGAGGGCTCATAGCCGATGAATTCATAGTCCAGGGATCCGTAGCCCCTCGTCTTGGACTTGAGTGCGTCGAAGAAGTCGTAAATGACCTCGTTCAGCGGCATAATGTATTCCAAAACCACCCGGTTTTCATTGATGTATTCCATATGTTCCATCCTTCCCCGCCGTTCCTGGCAGATTTCCATGATGGAACCCACGTATTCGTTGGGAATCATGATATTGGCCTTCACCATAGGCTCCTCCATCTTGGAGATTTCCACAGCGCTGGGCAGGTTCGAAGGGTTCTGCACCATTTCCACGGTGCCGTCAGTCCTGGTGATCCGGTAAATAACGCTGGGCGACGTGGTGATGATGGAAAGATTGAATTCTCTCTCCAGCCGTTCCACGATGATTTCCATGTGCAAGAGACCCAGGAAGCCGGCCCGGAAGCCAAAGCCCAGGGCCTGGGAAGTCTCCGGCTCAAAAACGAACGCAGCATCGTTGACCTGGAGCTTTTCCAAAGCGTCCTTGACGGCGTCGTATTTTTCGTTTCCCGCCGGATAAATCCCACAGTAAACCATGGACTGGACCTGCCGGTAGCCCGGCAGCGGTTCCTTCGTGGGATTCTCCTGCAAGGTGATGGTATCGCCCACCCGGGCGTCCGCCACCTGTTTGATGCTGGCGGTAATATAGCCCACCTCGCCGGCTTTCAGTTCCGTAAAGGGAACGAAACCGGGAGCCAGAATCCCCACTTCCGTAACTTCATAAACCTTGCCCGTTGCCATCAGGCGGATCATGTCTCCCTTGCTGACGCGGCCGTCCACGATCCGGGTGTAGATGATAACGCCTTTATAATTATCGTACACAGAATCGAAAATCAGGGCCTTCAGGGGGGCGTTCTCGTCCCCATCCGGTGCCGGGATTCTCTCTACCACCGCTTCCAGCATCTCGTCAATGCCGATTCCTTCCTTGGCGGAAACCAGCGGCGCATCCATGGCTTCGATGGCCAGCATCTCCTCGATTTCCTCCATCGCCATCTGGGGGTCTGCGCTGGGCAGGTCGATCTTGTTGATGACCGGCATGATCTCCAGGTTCTCGCCCTCCGCCAGGTAGGCGTTGGCCATGGTCTGCGCCTCCACTCCCTGGGTGGCGTCCACAATCAGGAGCGCTCCTTCACAGGCCGCCAGGCTCCGGGAAACTTCATAGGTAAAGTCCACGTGGCCCGGGGTGTCGATGAGATTGAAGATATATTCATTCCCGTCTTTGGAATGGAACACTACCCGCCGGGTCTGGAGCTTGATGGTTATGCCCCGTTCCCGCTCGATGTCCATGTTGTCCAGGATCTGCTCCCGCATATCCCGTTCCGCCACCAGTCCGGTTCTCTCCAGGATGCGGTCTGCGAGCGTGGATTTGCCGTGGTCGATGTGGGCGATGATGCTGAAATTTCGTATATAGTCTTTATAGGACACGGATGATTCCTCCTACCTTATTTCCTTTTGATTCTATTATATAGGCTGCGTTGTTTATTCGCAAGATTTTAGTAATCCGGTATATGATCCGCTCGGATCCGTTTGCAGCATCCGGAGAAAACATCTCGGGACACGCTCTCGCTATGGCTCGCGACGCAGCGGTACTAAGCTCTGTCTTCGCCTTCGGCTCGCCAATCGCTAAGGACCGGCTGCTCGCAATGTCCCTGCGACGTTTCTCCTCCTGCTGCTGAACCGGATCCTGGATAAAACGATCGAAACTATAGTTTGTGAACAGTCACAGGCAGCGGAGGATCGTTGGGGCGGTTGAAGAATTCGTGGGTGATGACGAGATACTTTTTCGGGTCCAGGGTTTTCAGAAACGTCAGGACTGCCTCCCGTTCCCGGTGGCCGCTGTCTCCTCCGCTGTAGATGCACAGGCACATGAGTCCGCCTTTTTTCAGCAGCCTGAGTCCGGCTTCCATCGCCGGGATGCTGGTTTCGGGCCGGGTGGCCAGTTTGTGGTCCCCGCCTGGCAGGTAGCCGAAATTGAAGACGATCACGTCCGCTTCTTCCGGTACATAGGCACCCATGTTTTCGTGGGAATCCAGGATCAACCTGGTATTGGCGCCGCATCCGCTTTTCTCCAGCCGCTTTTTTGTATTCTCCAGTGCGGTTTCCTGAATGTCAAAGGCAAAAACCCGGCCGGTCTCTCCCACCATCCGGCTCAGGAACTGCGTGTCGTTCCCGTTGCCCATGGTGGCATCCACGCAGCAGGCGAATCCCGGGGCGTACTGCCGAATCAGTTCATGGCAGTATTCAGTGATCTGAAATCGATTCATAACGTTTCTCCATATAATAAAAAAAGACGGGAGACACACCGTCTTTTTTCCATTTACTCTTTGGCAGACTTAACTTGAATGCCGGCATGACCGGTGGCAAACCGTTCATGCGTGGGGAATAGGGTTTGAACTATTCTGCAAATTCCTGATTATACAGCTTGTTTAATCTGGAAACTTTTCTGGATGCCGCGTTCTTGTGAACTACACCTTTCGCAGCAGCCTGCATGAGTTTTTTCTCAGCTAAAACGAGGTTTGCCTTCGCTTCTTCTTTTTCGCCTGCTTCTACAGCTGCATAGAAGTTCTTCAGAACGGTCTTGTTATGTTCCTTAACTCTTCTGTTTCTTGCTGTCTTGCGGTCGATTACGCTGATTCTTTTCTTTGCAGATTTGATGTTTGCCATTCGTTTTCACCCCACTTTCGGTAAATATTGCGGTTAATATTATAATATGCCCCGCGGATATAATCAAGCAGTTTTTCTGCTGATTGACAATATTTTTTTACATATCGTCGAAGAGGTCGTCCCCGGAATAATCCCCGGTGAATCCGTTCGGATCGTAAGCGCCGTAACTGCCGCTTTCATCGTAAGGATGGAACCCTCTGCCGGCCGTATATACTTCCACCGGACGGTTCAGTTCTTCATAGAAAACAACCCTTGCAGTCGTCATATAAGCACCGACAAACAGAATCGGGATTTCAAAAATCAGAACCACCAGGTTGATTGGAAAACTGAGGGCGGCGGGAGTTTCCATTCCACTCACCGCGGTAAACGCTCCGGTCACGATGGCTGCAGGAATAATGGCCAATACAAGCCAGCCGATGAAGGACAGGTCCAGCGTAAACAGGGACCCTTTATTGCCGACCATCAGCCGCTTGCTCTCATTGATGCACCGGCTTGCGCCCCAGTCCGGATGGTCTCTCATCAGCAGCGGCGCCATGGAATAGCGGTAAGCTGCGATGATTCCCGGAATGACGAACAGGAGCGTCCACAGGAAAATCCTGAGAAGCATCAAAAGGCCCAGCACCAGACTGCGTCCGAAATCCTCGAAACCTTCAAAACAATCCCGGACGTTTGTGTTCTGACGGCGTGCCAGGCGCATGAAATAGGCGTACAGGCCGATACAGGCCGGTCCGTAAATCACCCAGGTATAAATGGCGGAGATGCCATCCAGCGCAGGAATCCGGACGTTGCTGACAATAAAGGTCACGATTCCAACCATCACCACGTAAATACCGAAAGCAACGGCCGCTTCCAGCCACCGCCCTTTCAGTTCCAGTTTGGCTGCACTCTTGAAAAATTTCGTCGGTTCATTGACGATTCTGTGATCCATTTCACCCTCCTTTGAAACCTTTCTTCATTTCACCAGCAGGCGATGCGCCTCGCCGATGATTTCTTCCACCGGAAGCGACGTGCTGATTACTTCTGCGCTCTCCTCTTTCCGGTCTGATTTCTTCATATATAGCAGGTACTCAATATTGCCCTTTGCACCGGTCATAGGCGAGAAAGTCAGGCCCAGGACTTCAAACCCCAGTCCGGCCGAGAAATCCGCTACTTTTTCTATGACTTGCCGGTGTACTCCGGGATCCCGTACAATTCCTTTTTTGCCCACCTGTTCCCGTCCTGCTTCAAACTGCGGCTTGATCAGGCACACCAGTCCGGCCCCGTACCGCATAATATCATAAGCTACCGGAAGTATCAATGTCAAGGAAATAAAAGATACGTCAATAGAGACGAAATCAATCTCCTCCACAATCAGGCTTTTGTCCAG
>JAFWFI010000122.1 GCA_017515705.1 Bacillota bacterium | reverse complement strand
TCCCCCGTTTTCCAACGTCTTCGGTTCTGAAATGAGATACCGCCCTTCCAGCAGTTCCGAGACCTGTATCCGGACTTCTTTCAGCAGGGCCTCCCGGTATCCGTCGGCCCAGGCTTCCAGAAAATAGGCTTCCGGCAGGCTATCCTTTTCGGAGTACCGTATGTCGCCGATGCTGGCGGCAAAATACACGGAGCCCTCCTCTTCCCGGATGTCCACCGCCGCTTTCGGGTCCAGTTTCTTTTTGGCCCGCATGCTGGTGAACAGGGCTTCATTTTCCACCGGGATCTCCCCCAGGGCTTCCACCATGGCGTGGGCCGCCTGATTGATAAAAATGTTATCCACAGGGATGGTCAGTTCTTTCATGTTTTTATACCTCGATGAATTCGCGCATGACGGCATTGGCCAGGTCCAGTCCTTTCTTCGTCAGCCGGATCGCCTCCTCCGTTTCTTCCAAAAGGCCCTGCCGGATCGTTTTTTCGATCTGCGGGCCGTATACTTCCCTGATTTCATGACCGGTGACCCGCCGGAAAAGCTTTTTCGACAGTCCCTCCACGAGCCTCAGCCCGGTAAAGATTGTTTCTTCCCGGATATCCTTCTCCGTGTTCACATGCACCCGGTCGGTCTTCTCTTCCCTTTCCAGGTACTCCTTCAATTCCTCCGTATTCGAGAAGCGGACCCCGTCTAAATAGGAATGCGCCCCCAGCCCGCAGCCCAGGTAATCCGCCATGGTCCAGTATTTCAGGTTGTGGCGGGATTCCAATCCGGGTTTTGACGCATTGGATATCTCGTAGTGCCGGTAGCCTGCGGCTTCCAGGATTTCCAGGGCCCGATGATACATCTCCCGGTCGGTATCATCGTCGGCTTCGGTCAAACGACCGGCTTTCAGATCTTCAAAAAACGCCGTCCCCTCTTCAAAGATCAGTCCGTAAAAGGACAGATGCTCCGGTCCCAGGGCAACGGCCTGCTTCAGCGTATTCTCCCAATCCCCGGCGGTCTGCCCCGGCAGGGCAAACATCAGGTCCAGGTTGATATTGTTGAATCCGTGTTCCCGCAGCATCCGGTAAGAGTCTTTCGCCTCTCCTGCCCGGTGGATCCTTCCCAGGGTCTCCAGCAGCCTGTCGTCCAGGGACTGTACTCCCAGGCTCACGCGGTTCACGCCGATCTCCCGAAAGGCCTTTATTTTTTCCTTCGTTAAAGTGCCGGGATTCGCTTCTATGGAGAACTCCGCCTCCGCGGGAACATCAAAGTTCTCCCGGATCGCCTCCCCCAGTTTCAGGATCAGGTCTTCCTCCAATACAGAGGGTGTCCCGCCGCCAATGAATACCGTATCCGCCGGAGGACTTTCCTCCCCCCGGGTCTTCAGTTCCCCGCAGAGAGCTTCCGTATAAGCCTTCCGGGTCTCATAGTCCCCGGGAAAGGACAGAAAATCGCAGTACCGGCATTTCCGGATGCAAAAGGGGATATGAATGTATAATCCAATGTTATTTTTCATCATATTTCAGGATCGCCGTAAAAGCTTCCTGGGGCACTTCCACGGACCCGAACTGGCGCATCCGCTTCTTGCCTTCCTTCTGCTTCTCCAGCAGTTTTTTCTTTCTTGTGATATCGCCGCCGTAACACTTGGCCAGCACGTCCTTCCGGTAGGCC
>JAFWFI010000121.1 GCA_017515705.1 Bacillota bacterium | reverse complement strand
GAGAATGGTATACTCCAGCTCATCCTCCCAGCTGACCTTTCCGCCCTTCACATACCGGCATTTCTGCCGGAAGAATCCTTCCCGGCGCATGCCGCATTTCTCCATGATCTTCCAGGAAGCGGGATTGACGGGATTGCAGACCGCCCAGACCCGATGGACCTTCAGCTCATCAAAACAATAGTCGATCAGCGCTTTCGCGATCTCCGTGCCGAATCCGTTTCCCCATGCTTCCTTCTTCAGGAACCAGCCGATCATGGCCGAATCCGTTTCCGGATCGTACCCGGCGTGGCAGCGTCCGAGTTTCTCCCCGGTTTCCTTCCGGATTGCCGCCATCTCCCGGTTTCCCGGCACCGGCTTCTTCCACTCATCCAGCATCCCATCCAGAAGCACCCGGGCTCTCTCCCTGTCCACGGGGTCGAAAGGCGTATACCGCAGGACCTCCCCGTCGGAATATATCTGATAAATGATATCCAGATCCCCCGCCTCAAAAGGCCGCAGGATCAGCCTTGGCGTTTCAATCATCCGTTTCACCCGATGGCCCGCCGGACCATATCCATCATCATCAGCATGGTGTAATTGCGGATCCAGTTGCGGCTGACAGGCCGCACCCGGATTTCCCTGCATTCGGTCTTTCCGTCGAAGTCCACGCAGATGTACACCAGTCCCACCGGTTTTTCCGGCGTCCCGCCGTCGGGTCCGGCAATGCCGGTGACGGAAATACACACCCGGCTCCCGGTCTTTTTCTTCAGGCCGGCGGTCATTTCCCGGGCGGTCTCCTCACTGACGGCGCCGAAGCGCTCCAGGGTTTCTTCCTTCACGCCCAGTTCCTCTACCTTGGCCCGGTTACTGTAAGTGACAAGACCCCGCTCAAACACGGCGGAAATGCCTTCCACCCCGATCAGGGTGCCGGCAAACAGACCGCCGGTGCAGGATTCGGCGCAGGAAATGGTGATTCCCCTATCGATCAGTTTCTTCGCCACCACGTCCTTCAGGTCTTCGTCGTGGTAACTGAATATCGTGTCGCCGAGGATGGCGGTGACCTTTTCCGCCATTTCTTCCACGGCCGCTTTGGCTTCTTCCATTGTTCCCCGCTTGGAGGTGATCCGGACGGAGCACTCCCCTTCCTTCGCATAAGTGGCAAGGGTGGGATCCGTCTGGCCGGTGATCAGGCCTTCCAGCATGGTTTCCAGCTGGGATTCCCCGGGTCCGAAGACCCGCACCATATCCGAATAGATCACTTCATTCGTCAGGGTATGCAGGTAGGGAACGACGGAATCCTCGAACATCTTCGTCATTTCCCTCGGCGGTCCCGGCAGGCAGACCACGATCTTGCCGTCTTTTACAAAAACGCAGCCCGGCGCCGTGCCGGCGTCATTGGGCAGGATAAACCCGTCCTTTTCCGTGGGCAGGTTGGCCTGTTTGATGTTGTTGTCGGTCATGACCCGCCCGGTCTTCGCAAAATAACTCTGAATTTTTTTCAGGGATTTTTCATCTATCTTGAGCTCCGCGCCCATGACTTCCGCAGCCATCTCCTTGGTCAGGTCGTCCTGGGTGGGTCCCAGGCCGCCGGTGGTGATGACCAGGTCTACCTCCATCAGGAGGCGGGCCAGCACTTTCTTCACCCTGCCCGGGTTGTCTCCCACGGTTTCATGGTAAAGCACGTCGATGCCCATCTGGTTGAGCTTTTGGGATAAATAAACGGTATTCGTATTGGTGATCTGTCCGAACAGGATCTCCGTTCCGACACTGAAGATAGCTGACTTCATCCCTTGAACACCTCTTTATTCTTGATTACATAATCTACTCCGGAGACGATGGTCAGGACCACAGCCACCCACAGGACGATGGTTGCCAGCGGGAAGCCGTCCGGCCCGAAGGGCCAGTTCTTCAGAAGCAGCAATACCACCGCCGCCATCTGGGATACGGTCTTCGTCTTACCCCACCAGGAAGCTGCGATGACAGTGCCCTGGGCCGCCGCAACGGCTCTCAGGCTCACGATCAGAAGTTCCCTGGCCAGGATGATGACGACCATCCAGGCCGGCACGATACTCAGCTGGATCATGCACAGGAAGGCGGAGAATACCAGCAGTTTGTCCGCCAGCGGGTCCATGATTTTTCCGAAATTCGTCACCAGGTTGTACCGCCGGGCGATCTGCCCGTCCAGCGTATCCGTCACGGAGGCCACGATAAAGACCACTGCGGCAATGTAAGAATGTCCCAGCAACAGGAACAGCATGAATACCGGGATCAGAAGGATCCTCAGCATCGTCAGTTTATTTGGCAGATTCATATTTTTCATCCCAACACCTCCCCTGTCAGGTCATAATCAAATGCATCGGTGATCTTCACCCGGACAAAGGTCCCGTGCTCCAGCTTCTTTCTGGAGGAAAAGATCACCGCATTGTCGATCTCAGAGGCATCCTGCGATGTCCGGCCCAAGTATCCGTTCTCTTCGTCCGGCCCCTCTTCCACCAGCACCTCGCAGACCTCTCCGATCCGTTTCCGGTTGTTTTCCAGCGAGATTTCCTGCTGCAGCTGCATCAGCGCATCCCGCCGCCGTTCTTTTACATCCCGGCGCACCTGGGGCTTCATCTGCCCCGCCGGGGTATTTTCTTCTTTGGAATAGGTGAACACGCCCATCCGGTCGAAGCGCATCTCCTCGATGAAATCATAGAGTTCATCGAACTGCGCCGCCCTCTCACCGGGGAAACCCACGATGATGGTCGTCCGGATCACGATGCCCGGCACTTCCTTGCGAAGCATCCGGACCACTTGTTGAATCTGGGCTTTCGTGGAGCGCCGGTTCATGGCCTTCAAAATATCATCGCTTCCGTGCTGCACCGGCATGTCGATGTACTTGCAGACCTTCGGGTTGTCCCGGATCTCCTCCGCCAGACGTTTGGTGATTTTGTCCGGATAGCAGTACATCAGCCGGATCCATTTCACGCCGTCGATCTTTGCCAGATCCTGAAGCAGGTCCGGCAGTTCATAGCCGTCGCCGAAATCCCGGCCGTAATTCGTGACGTCCTGGGCGATGAGCACCAGCTCCTTCGCCCCCTGCGCCGCCAGGGCACGGGCTTCTTCCAGCACCGCTTCCTTTTTCCGGCTCCGGTAGCCGCCCCGGATCTGGGGAATCACGCAATAGGTGCAGCAGTTGTTGCAGCCCTCCGCGATCTTCAGGTAGGCCGAGGCATTTTTGATCCCCGCCGTGATGCCGGGGAACTCCTCGAAGACGCCGCAGTCCAGGGAGCGTTGTTTTCTCCGCCCTTTCTTCAGCGTCTCTTCGATCAGCTCCGGCAGCCGGGCGTAGTCGTTGACTCCGATGATCAGGTCCGCCTCCGGCATCTGCCGGTACAGTTCGTCGCAGTAGCGCTGCCCCAGGCATCCGGTCACCGCCAGCAGCCGGCAGCGGCCCTCCTTGTACCGGGCCATTTCGAAAATGGTATCGATGGATTCCTCCTTGGCGTCCTGAATAAAGGCGCAGGTGTTCACCAGGATCACCTCCGCCTGCGCCGGATCAAAGGTCCGCTCAAAGCCGGCCCCTTCCAGCATCCCTGCCGCCATTTGGGAGTCCACCTCGTTTTTCGGACAGCCCAGGGTTTCAATGTATACTTTCATTTACAGATCCTCCGGATCCTCGTCTTCTTCCTTCTCCGACTGCAGTTCCGCAGCCGCCCGGTCCATTTCCGCCAGGTCTGCCTCGTCGATCAGTACCGGCCGCGGTTTGCTGCCGTCCGGCGGGCCCACGATGCCTCTCTTTTCCAGCATGTCCATCAGCCGGCTGGCCCGGTTAAATCCAATCCGGAACCGCCGCTGAAGCATGGAAACGGACAGGCTGTCCATGCTGGCCGCCAGTTCGATGGCTTCCTCCAGGTACTCGTCGGCTTCTCCGTCCAGTCCCAGGTCCGCACCTTCCAGTGTCTTGTTCAGGTCTTCCGACAAAGCCTGGGGCGTTTCCAGCCCCTGCGCCTTCAGGAAATCCGTGATCTTCATGACTTCATAATCTGTCACGAAGCTGCCCTGGATCCGGATGGGCTTGGGTTTGTCGATGGGCTTAAACAGCATATCGCCCTTCCCCACCAGGGTTTCCGCGCCGTTCTGGTCCAGGATGACCCGGGAGTCCACCTGGGACGACACCGCCAGCGCCAGCCGGGAGGGGATGTTGGCCTTGATCAGGCCGGTAATAACGTCCGCCGAAGGCCGCTGGGTCGCCACGATGAGATGGATCCCCGCCGCCCGGGCTTTCTGCGCCAGCCGAACGATGGAATCCTCCACCTGTTTCGGCGCCGCCATCATCAAATCCGCCAGCTCGTCGATGATGATGACGATCTGGGGCATTTTTTCCAGCGTCTTGCTCTTGGCCGCTTTTTCATTGTATCCGTCGATGTTCCGGACGCCCTCTTCGCTGAGGAGCCGGTACCGGTTTTCCATTTCGTTCACTGCCCAGGACAGGGCAACCGCCGCCTTGGAGGCCTCGTTCACCACCGGCACCAGCAGATGCGGGATGCCGTTGTAAACGCTGAATTCCACGACCTTCGGGTCCACCAGAATCAGCTTGACTTCATCCGGATTGGCTTCGTAAAGCAGGCTCAGGATGATGCCGTTGATGCAGATGCTCTTCCCGGAGCCGGTGGTCCCGGCGATCAGCAGGTGCGGCATGGCTTTCAGGTCCGCCACCACCGGGTTGCCGGAAATATCCCGGCCCACCGCAAAGGTGATCTTGGACTTGCTTCTCTTAAACTCAGGGGAATCGATGATCTCCCTCAGAAGCACCGATTTCTTTTTATCGTTTTCCACTTCGATGCCCACGGCCGCCTTGCCGGGAATCGGGGCTTCCATTCGAATGCTCTTGGCCCTCAGGTTCAGGGCGATGTCGTTTTCCAGTCCCACGATTTTTGAGACCTTCACGCCGGTGGCCGGCTGGACCTCAAACCGAGTCACGGAGGGCCCCATGTCCACCTTCACGACCTTGGCGTTGACGCCGAAACTCTGGAGGGTCTGCTCCAGCACCTCGCCTTGGCGCAGGGCGACCCGGCTCTCGCTGTCGCTGCGGGCCGGCGCCGGATTCTTCAGCAGGTCCATGGGCGGGAACTGGTATTCCACGACCGGAGCGCCTTCCTTTGCGGAAGCCGCCACTTCTTCCTTCATCTTCTGCACGCCATCGGAAAGTTCGCCGCTGTCCATGACGTCGCGTGTCTTCCGAACCAGTTTCTTTTTCTGTGCCGGGGCCTCCCCGTCAGAAGCAGCTGCACCGGTTTCCGTTCCCAGGTGTTCCATGCCTTCCGGCAGGCCTTTCATGACCATCTGGTCTTCTTCCGCATCGGGCTCCGTTTCCGGAATGAATTCCTCTGCAGCCGGTTCCTCCGCCGGAATCTCCGGTTCGGGTTCTTCTGCCGGTTTTTCCCACGGTTTCGGAGCGTCACCGGCCTTGTAAACCAGCGCCGTATCGAAATGCTCGTCTTCGCCGGTCTTCTCCGGCACTACATCCAGCACCGCCGGCTTGTCGAACATGCCCAGGATCGCCGCCACGGAGAAATCTTCGATCTCTTCCGCTTCCGGATTGGCTGCGGTGAAATCATCTGCCCGGCGGGCTTCCGCTTTCCGCCAGCGCCGGCGGGCTTCCCGCTCTTCCACTGAAGGCACCCGGTAGGCTTCGTCCGCACCGCCCAGGCCATAGGAGATCTTGCCGGTTTTTTCCGCTTCCTTCGCGGCCTCCGCCCGGATTCTGGCCAGTTCCCTGGCCTCTTCCGCCTTGCGTTTCCGATGTTCCTCCCGGTCCGGCAGATCCTTCGGATCCAGCACGGTGATATCGTCCTTTTCCGTGAACATCTCCGTTTCATCCTGCTTCAGGTAATTCAGGATCTTTTCCTTGCTGAAAGGTAATTTCCGTTTTTTCTCTTTCATCTGTTCCTGCTCCCGGGACCGCTCGCGGTATTCCGCCTCGGCCTGTTCAAAATCCTTGGGATCAACGTAGTACTGCCCGTTCTCGTCGTGGCCGATCTTCTCTGCCATCTGCTCCGAACGGATCTCCGCCCGCTTTTCCTTCCGTTGGGTCAGTTTGTCCGCAAACCAGCCCAGGGGCTTGTTCGCCACCAGGATCAGCGTGATGACCATGAACAGCACCGTCACGATGTAGGCGCCGGCCTTGCCGATAAAGCGGGCAAGGAAATAGGCCACGCTCATGCCGATCAGGCCGCCCCCTTCACCCTGGGCGCCGTCGGCGAAGACATCTCTCAGCCAGTCGCCGTCAAAGTCGATCCGGGAGAGGTCTCCCAGCTTTCCCACGGAATAAAAGGCGGTTATCAGGATGAACAGCAGCGTCAGCAGAAGCACCTTCCGCACCAGGCTGCCCTTCCCCGCCTTGTTCATGATCAGCAGGATGCTGAAGATCAGGAAGTAGAAGGGAAGCAGGTATCCCGGATAGCCGAAGAGCCCCAGCACCAGTCCGCTGATTCCCCGACCGACGATCCCCGTGAACGGGGTGAACATCGTCAGGATCAGGAAGGCACTGACGGCGATCAGAACCGAAGCCAGGATCGCCCGGTTTTTCTTTTCCTCCCGGCGCATCACGGTATCCATCCTTGCACGGGCTTCCGCCGTCATCTTCTTCGATCCGCTGTTCTTATTCTTCGAACCCGGCGGCCGTCCGCGGCGCTTGGGTTCTGCCGAAGTGTTCTTTTTGGCTAATTGCTTTTTCTGTGGCATAACTGCCTCCTTTTTCTACAGGATGCCGATCGCAGCCAGAACGATTACCAGCGCACCGACAGCCCATGTATAGAATGAGAAAATCACCAGTGATTTTTTCGTTACGATATTGATCATCCATTTGATGGCAAACAGCCCTGCCAGGAAGGAAATCACCACGCCCAGAATCAGCGCTACCATCGAAACGCCGGCCATTCCCTGGCCCATGGCGTGTTTCAATTCCAGAAGTCCGGATGCCGCAATGGGCGGAATGGACATCAGAAATGCAAATTTCACCGCCAGCGGCCGGTGGATCTTGCATAAAAGTCCGCCTACCAGCGTGGAACCGGACCGGGAAATCCCCGGTGCGATGGCCACGGACTGACACAGACCGACGATGAACGCATCCCGGAAACGCATTCCGTAAATCGTTTTATTCCCATGTCCAAGCTTTTCCGCGATAAACAGACATGTTCCGGTGATCAGCAGCCCAACGCCCACGAAGATCATCTTCGTGAACAGAGATTCGATCACGTCCGAAAGCAGGAAGCCGACGATCCCGGTGGGGATGGCGGAGATGATGATCATCACGCCCAGCCGCCGCGTCGGGTTCTTGTTGATCTGCAGGCTCTTCGTGTCTTTCAGATCCTTCAGGGCTCCGAAGAACTCCTTGATCAGGTCCACGATGTCCCGCCAGTACACCACGAAGACCGATG
>JAFWFI010000120.1 GCA_017515705.1 Bacillota bacterium | reverse complement strand
GAGGAAAAGGTTTCCGAACTCAGCGGCGTTCTGAAAGGCAGGGTTTTCGTAGGCGCCTACCATTCCATCTCAAATCAGTGGATGCCCCGGATCCTGGAAAATTTCAATGAACTCTTCCCCGATGTGAGGATCGATCATATCAACGGAAACTCGGATATCCTGCACGATCTTCTGGAATTCGGCCGCCTGGACTGCTGCCTGATGGATATCCTGCCGGGGGAACCCTTCGAAACCCATTTTCTCTTCCGGGACAGTTATAAGGTGCTTCTGCCCAAGGGCCACCCCTATGAACAGAAAGCCACCTTTCCCCTGAACGAATTGGATCCGGCCGGGGTGGATTACGTGCGGAAGGGAAGAGGACAGTGCCTGTTCAGAGAAGGATCGAAAGAAGAAACTTCCTATTTCACCACCGACGACAGTGTGATGGTGATGATGGTGGAGCAGGGGCTGGGGATCGGGATGATTTCGGAGTTGTCCCTCAGTTACCGTTCCGCTGACGTCATCGTCAAGGACACGGATGTTCCCTTAACTCGTGACCTGGGAATCCTGGTTAAAAACGGGAAGAATCTTTCCCCCGCCGCCAGGACTTTTATCCGGTATCTGAAGAAAAACGACTACTATCTGAAAGAGGAATAATGGGTTTTTGTCATTAAAAACGATAATAAGCTCATCGGTTTAATCGATAATGCGATAATACAGAGGCTTCGACGAAAAGGAGGAGCCTCGTTTTTTGTTGGAATTCAGGGGTTTTTGGCATGGGACATTATCTGATGAGGTCGTTTCGTTATCGATTTTTCCGATAGTACTATTCTACCGTTTAATTTTACTTTTTTGTCTTTTCGCATTACGATGGACTCAAGAAAAAACACCGGCCCCAACCCCTAAGAGATAACAAGGAGGAAACAAAATGAGTGATTATGTAGTTGAAAACAAAAATGTCAGCAAGAGTGAAAAGAGTACTGCTTCAGCAAGATCCTGGACGCTGCCGATCATGCTTGTGGTGGTTGCAGTGGCAAATCTGGTCCTGACCACCATTTTCTAAACCATAACTGTCAGACAGACTCACCCGGAAGACCGCACCTCAAGGTGCGGTCTTTCTGAGTCATTGGAGAGTCATTGGGGACGGTTCTTTTTGACTCAAAAAACAGTTTTTTATCATAAATGGCTCAGCCCCGGATATGATACAATGAAGTATCAGACCGGGGCTTTTGTTTTGCAAAAAAGCATCCGGGACAGAACGAAGAAAGGGATTCGGGAAATGAGATACCTAGGATCATACGTGCTGATCATCAACATCACGGCCTTCGTCCTTTACGGGGCCGATAAATACAAGGCGAAGCGCAGTCAATGGAGGATCCCGGAAAAGAGTTTGATACTGGCGGCTCTTTTAGGGGGGAGCGTGGGGGCGCTCCTGGGTATGGCGGCGTTCCATCACAAGACGAGGCGGCCTCTGTTTACCGTTGGGATTCCGGTCATCCTCTTGCTGCAGCTGATTCTGGCTGGAGTGGGCGCATATTATGTGTTTCAGGGAAACGGACCGGAAAGCCTGAAGGATTCCATCCCTCTACTGACGAATGAAAGTGCGGGAGAGAGCCTGATCGTTCCGGAAGGGATGACCCTGGCAGAACGGATCGCTGTTCCCGAAGGCTATACCAGGACGCCGGCGACGGAGGGGAGCCTGACCGCTTTTTTGAGAAAGTATCCCTTGGAGCCGGACGGAAGCCCGGTGCGATTGTTCGACGGGAAAACGAAACAGGGCTCCCATGCTGCGGTTTTCTCCATGCACCTCGGTGAGGCGGATCTCCAGCAGTGCGCAGACTCGGTAATCCGGGTCTATGCGGAATACTTCCGCAGCATCGGAAGGGATGACAAGATTGCCTTTCATTTCGTGAGCGGATTCCTCTGCGACTGGAATACCTATAAATCCGGAAAGCGGGTTTCCGTAAACGGGAATCAGGTGTCCTGGACCGGCGGGGGCGCTGCGTCCGATTCGGATGAAGCTTTTGAAGGGTACCTGAATACCGTATTCAACTATGCCAGCACTCTCTCCATGAAGGAAGAGTCCTCGCCGATTGGTCTGTCCGATATCCAAACCGGTGATATTTTCATCAAGGCCGGGGCACCGGGACATGTGGTTATGGTGGCTGATACCTGTGAGAAGGAGGGGAAGAAAGCCTTCCTTCTGGCTCAGGGATACATGCCTGCACAACAGTTCCATGTCCTGAAAAACGACCTGCATGAAGGGGATCCCTGGTATTACGAGGAAGAAGTCCGGTATCCCTTCCGCACCCCGCAGTATACCTTTGAGGAGGGGAGTCTGATGCGGCCGGGGTATTTGAACGAGTGAGTCAAAAAAGAACCGTCCCCAATGACTCCCCAATGACTCCAGAGGGGGGAGGCATATAATAGCGCGAAAATCAGCAAAAAATATGCCTTTTCCACCGGAGCTCCGTGAAAAAGCTCCAGTGGAAAAGAAGGAAAAGACCAATAAGGCATATGAAAAGAGAAAAAGCGTGGGAATATATGCCGATAGCGGCGTGAACTGTATCACAGAGTTCCCGCCGCATCGAATCGGGAGGTGCTTGAGGCATATAAAAGTATGAAAAGATGAGAAGTATATGCTTTTTCCGCTGGAACTCAGCAACAAAGCTCCAGCGGAAAAGTATGAAAGCACCAACAAGGCATATGAAAAGAGAAAAAACGTGGGAATATATGCCGAACATTGCCCGGGAACTGCGGGTGAAGCCAGAAAAGCAATTATCTGAGGCAAGGTGCGAATAATAATTGCCTTGGGGTGATTCAGGAACAGAACATGAAAAACTGAACGATATATCTTTAAAACGAGCACAGGCAGGAGCTTTTTGAATAGAAGTATGAAAACTACCCGGGATGTGATATAATATAATGTCAGTCCGGGGCTTTTGATTAAAAGGCGCCGGGAAGAGCGAAAACGACAGAAAGAGTGACAATCAGAGAAGATGAAGCATATCTATTTTATGCGGCACGGGGAGACGGAACTGAACAAGCGGATGCGGCTTCAGGGCCGGTACGACGAGCCGCTGAACGAAAAAGGGATCCGTCAGGCAATCGAAGCCGGCGGGAAGATCCGTGCGATGGGCATTCACTTTGACCGGATCTACTGTTCGCCCCTGCAGCGGGCGGTGAAGACGGCGATGCTGGTAACGGGACTGAAGGAGGACGACTTTATTTACGATGACCGGATCCTGGAACTGGATTACGGGAAATACGAACGCTGGGAATTCGGCGACCTGCCTCAGGAAGTATGGGATTTCTTCCGGAACCCCATGGATGTTCCGGAACCGGAAGGAATGGAGTCGCTGCAGCAACTGAGCGAGCGGACCGGATCCTTCCTGAAAGACCTGGCGGAGCAGGCGGACGAGAAGGACGAAAACTGGCTGGTGGTCTGCCACGGCATCTGCATGCGGGGGATCCTCGGCAATCTGGTGCCCGGCGGGGAGCGGGATGCATGGAATTCATCCATTGAAAACTGCGTCCTGTACGAGACCTGTCTGGAAAACGGAAAATATACAAAGGGCGTTCGGGTGGAAATGACCGAAGCGCAGAAATAGATCGGAGGAGAAAAAATGGACGTATCCAATAGTTTTGTATTCAATGTACCGACCAAGGCGCTGGTCGGACCGGGGAAACTGAATGACCTGCATAAGGAGATCAATACCTATAACGGAGCCATCACCGGAACGAAGGCGATGGTGGTGATTTCCAACGGAAAATCCGTCCGGGCGAACGGGTACCTGGACCGGGTGCTGGAACAGCTGAAGCTGGCCGGCGTGGACTATGTGATCTATGACAAGATCGGTGCCAACCCGGTAATCGCCATGGTGGAAGATGGAAGGGATTTCTGCCGGGAAAACGGCTGCGACTTTATCGTGGCCATCGGAGGCGGATCCGTCATCGATGCGGCCAAGCACATTTCGATGCTGGCGACCAATGATGGGGGTATCTGGGATTATGCCCAGGGCGGCACTGGCGGGAAGAAGAATCCCGAAAACCGGGCACTGCAGTCGGTGGCGATTCCGACCACGGCAGGGACCGGATCCGAGACCGATGCCGGCGGTGTGGTTACCAACGTGGAGACCAACGAGAAGATCGGCATCAAGGGCAAGGGCACGGCGCCGGAACTGGCCATCGTGGATGCGGAACTGATGATGAGCGTGCCAAAGGACTTCAAGGCTTATCAGGGTTTCGACGCCATTTTCCATTCCACGGAGAGCATCCTGACCCATAAACTCAATACGGTGAGCAGGATGATCGCATTGGAAGCGATTTCCACCGTTGCCCGCAACCTGACCCGTGCGGTAAACGATCCGGAGGATGTGGACGCCATGCAGGCTGTAGCCTATGGAAGCTACCTGTCCGGGATGGGGATGATGACCGGGCTTCTCACCGGAGCCCACGGTATCGAGCAGTCCATGTCCGGCCGGTATGGGGACCTGCCTCATGGCGCCGGACTGATCCTGATCTGCAAGCAGTATTACCAGTGGTTCATCGATCATCATGCCTGCGATGACAAGTTCATCGAAATGGCCCGGGCCATGGGCGCCGAGGGAACGGACGATCCGCAGGATTTCATCCGGATGCTCCAAAAGCTGGAAGAAGAATGCGGCGTGGACCGGATCCGGATGACGGACTGGGGAATGGATCCGTCCACTTTTGAAAACATCGTCTGGATCGCTTTCGATTCCACCCCCTGGCTCTTCGACAACGATCCCATTGAGATGAATCAGGAAGCTTATGTACAGATGATGATGGATGCCTTTGAACAAAAAGGGGTGAAGTGAAATGAATGAAACGATTCTCGTCGTGGACGATGAAAAGGAAATCGCGGACCTGGTGGAAATCTACCTGAAAAACGAAGGATACAACGTGCGGAAGTTCTACAACGGGACCCAGGCGCTGGCCTGCGTGAAAGAGGAGCAGATCAGCCTGGCGGTGCTGGACGTGATGATTCCGGACATCAACGGCTTTGACCTTCTCCGGCAGATCCGGGAGGAGTACCTGTTCCCGATCATCATGCTGACGGCGAAGGTGCAGGACATGGACAAGATTACGGGGCTGACCCTGGGGGCGGACGATTACATCACGAAGCCTTTCAGCCCGCTGGAACTGGTGGCCAGGGTGAAGACCCAGCTGCGGCGCTACACCCGCTATAACGTGCCGGGTGCGGGAGCGGAAAACCAGGAGATCACCATCCGGGGCCTCAGCATCGACAAGCACAATCACCGCTGCCGGCTCAACGGACAGGACCTGGACTTGACACCCATTGAATTCGATATTCTGTATTATCTGTGTGAACACCGGGGGAAGGCGGTTTCTTCCGAAGAAATCTTCGAACAGGTCTGGAAAGAAGACTTTCTGGACCAGGACAACACGGTCATGGCTCACATTGCGCGGCTTCGGAAGAAAATGAACGAATCGCCCAGAAACCCGAAATACGTGAAAACCGTATGGGGAGTGGGATATACCATTGAGTAAGAAAAAGAGATACAAGCACAACCGGGCGGCCCTGCGGTCTTCCCTGATGTTCTGGATCGCGCAGGTCGTGTTCTTTCTGGTGGCGGCGGGGACGCTGTACCTGAGGGAGGCCCATATCCTCGGGCGTTTCTTTTCCCACCCGAACCTGATTCTGGTGGCGGTCTTTGCCGCCTGGATCCTGGTGGATGCGCTGATGTTCCAGCGGCAGGTCATTCTGATGGACAAGACCATCCGGGCCACGGAGATGCTGGCCTACGGGGACAACGGCGTGGTCCGGCTTCCCCGTTCCCTGAAGAAGCTGCAGGATGAACTGAACATGGTCCGGCAGCAGATGCTGAAGGCCAAACAGGACGAGGAAGAGGCGGAGCAGAAGAAGAACGACCTGATTATGTACCTGGCCCACGACCTGAAGACGCCCCTGACGAGCGTCATCGGTTATCTGACGCTTCTGAGGGACAACCCGGAGCTCAGCACCGAAAAAAAGGCGGAATACGCAGCCATCTCCCTGGACAAGGCAGAGCGGCTGGAGGAACTCATCGGCGAATTCTTCGATATCACCCGGCTCACCATGACCACCATGACCCTGCAGCCGGAAAAGCGGAACCTTTCCATGATGCTGGAGCAGATTATGTACGAATTCCAGCCTATCCTGGATGAGAAGGGGATGTACTGGCGGGCGATGGTCCAGCCTAATGTGGTCTGTTACTTCGATCCGGATAAGATGGAGCGGGTTTTTGAGAACCTGATTCGAAACGCCATCAATTACAGTTACGACAATTCGGAACTGGTGATGGGGATGAAGGTGATGGACGGCTCGGTCCGGATCCGGCTGATGAATCATGGCGCCACCATTTCCGAAGAAAAGCTGAAACACCTGTTTGAGCAGTTCTTCCGGGTGGACAATTCCCGCAGCACCCACACCGGCGGCGCAGGCCTGGGACTGGCCATCACCAAGGAAATCATCGAACTGCACGGGGGTCGGATCCGGGCAGGCAGCCGGGATGAGACGGTTTCGTTCCTGATTGAGATTCCCTATCGCCGGACGGATAAAGATTTTAAATAACGATCACGAGCCCCGGGACATTTCCCGGGGCTTTTTACGTCCTCTTATCTGTACTTATTTTTTTTCAAAAACCTGTACCTTTACATGTGTACAGAGCAGTGATACAATGAGCCCGTTATCAATAAGGAAAGCGAGGAATAAGCATGGACTACAAAAGAATTTTAACGATACAGGATATTTCCTGCGTGGGGCAGTGTTCCCTGACAGTGGCGCTGCCGATCTTATCCGCCTGCGGGCTGGAGACGGCGATTCTGCCATCCGCTGTTTTGTCCAACCATACCGCCGGATTCACGGGCTTTACCTTCCGTGACCTGACGGACGATATGCCGGATATCGAAAAACAGTGGGAAAAGGAAAACCTGAAGTTTGAAGCAGTATACACCGGTTACCTGGGCAGCACCAAGCAGATCGGTTTCGTCCAGAGCATCATGGAATCCAGCACCGTGCCCGGGGCGCTGAGAATCGTGGATCCGGCCATGGCAGACGGGGGCAAACTCTATCCCATCTTCGACATGGAATACGTGAACGCGATGAAACCCCTGGTGTTCGGCGCGGACATCACCCTGCCCAACATCACGGAAGCCTGCTTCCTGACCGGGATGGAATACAAGGAAGAGTATGACGAAGCCTATATCGACGAACTGCTGAAGAGAATGGCGGATGAAGGCGCAAAGACCATCGTTCTGACCGGCGTGGGATTCAAACCAGGAAAGACCGGCGTGATGGTTTATGAAAACGGTGAGAAGCAGTATTACGAACACGACAAGATCGCCAAGGGCTGCCATGGTACCGGCGACGTGTACGCTTCCGCATTTGTCGGTGCGCTGATGAGCGGGAAGAGCGCGTTTGAATCGGCAAAGATCGCAGCGGATTACACCGTTCTCTGCATTGAAAACACCCAGGACGACCCGGACCACTGGTACGGCGTGAAGTTCGAACCGGTGCTGGGAGACCTGATCGGAATGCTGAAATAAGAGCTGAACAAAAATCAAAAGAACGTTCCTTTTATGGAACGTCCTTTTTTATATGGTAACACTTTCTTATTCTTCGGATTCAATATCCTGTCCCAGTATTTTGTACAGAATCCGGTAGAGGAAGCCGGCTTCCTCCGGGGTCAGGCTGACGCACTTTGCCATTTCCTGCGGCACGAAGAGGGCGTTATCCCGCAGGGCCATTCCCTCCTCCGTGACGGTAACGATCAGGTTCCGCTCGTCCTTGTTGGAGCGGCTCCGGGTGAGCAGGCCCTTTGCCTCCAGCTTTTTCAGGAGGGGAGTCAGGGTCCCGGAATCCAGGTAGAGGTGGCTTCCCAGTTCCTTCACTGTCATGGACCGGTTTTCCCACAGGACCATCATGGTGATGTACTGGGTATAGGTCAAGCCAATCTTGTCCAGGAAGGGTTTATACTGCCGGATGATCTCTTTCGAACAGGCGTACAGGGGAAAGCACAGCTGGTTTTCGATTTTCAGTGTTTCGTATTTGGTGTCAGTGGTATTCATCAGTCCTCATCCTTTGCAGGGTTACTGTCTTTTTGCTTCTTCCGCTGCTGCCAGCCGGACTGCCCGGGCCAGCTGGTCGCCGCAGGAAGTGGGGCGGGGCCCGCACTGAATGCCGGACAGCTTGCCTGCGATCTCATCGACTGTCCAGCCGTCCACTAGGGCGGAAATGGCTTTCAGGTTGCCGTCGCAGCCGCCGAAGAACCGGATATTGCTCACGCGCCCATCTTCCAGGTCGAAACGGATGATCTGGGAGCAGGTGCCTTCAGTCTGATAGTCATATGTCATTATAATGCCTCCGCAACCTTCTTTTCAAGGTCTTTCATGTCATGGGTGGGTTCGAACCGGCCCAGGATCTCGCCGTCCCGGCCGATGAGGAACTTGGTGAAATTCCACTTGACGTTGCCGTTGTTCTTGTAGTCTTTATCCATCTTTTTGGCGACGCCGTTCATTAGCAGCCCTTTTGCACCGGAAAAGCCTTCGAATTTCGTGTTTTCGGAAAGCCACCGATAAAGGGGGATGGCGTTTTCACCGAAGACATCGATCTTGGTGAACTGGGGGAAGGTGATGCCGAAGCGGCCGGTGCAGAAGGTGTGGATCTCTTCATCATCCCCGGGTGCCTGGTTGCCGAACTGGTTGCAGGGAAAGTCCAGGATTTCCAGACCCTGATCCTTATACTTGTCGTAGATCTCCTGCAGGCCGGCATACTGGGGGGTAAAACCGCAGCCGGTGGCTGTGTTCACGATCAGCAATACTTTGCCTTTGTAATCGGACAGCTGTACGGTGCTGCCGTCCTGTGCAATTACTTCAAAATCATATGCGTTCATAATGGTACTCCTTTGTTATTTAGATTCAGGTTACAATTCTTTTTTACAATTAGATTGTATACAATTAAATGGCGGTTGTCAAGTCATTTTTTTCTTGTTATAATGATGAAAACAAACCGTGAAAGGAAGAACGATGAAAAAGAAACTGATGTTTTACGGCGACTCCAATACCTACGGGTTCGATCCGCAGAGTTTCTTTGGGTATCCTTATGAACGGGATATCGTCTGGACAACGAAACTGGGAATGGCCCATCCGGATTGGGAGGTCATCAACAGCGGCATGAACGGCCGGGAAATCCCGCATTCAAAGATGCAGTACGAGATCCTGGACCGGGAAATGCAGCGGGCCGGCACCCTGGATCTCTTTGGGGTCATGCTGGGCTCCAACGACTTATTCTGTATGGTAAAACCCACGGCGGAGGCCATCACGGCCAGGATGGAGAAGATGATAGAGTTTGTGAAAAACCATCCCTCTGTGACGGACCGGACAATCATCCTGCTGATCGCGCCGGCCTGGATCAGGCTGGGTCTGGGCGTAGACCCCGCCATCGAATCATCTGCGCACGGACTGGGAGCAGCCATGGGCAAAATGGCGGAGGAACAGGGAATCGAGTTTGCGGATGCCTGGGGGTGGAACATCTCCCTGGGACGGGACGGCCTGCATTTCTCCCCGGAGGGACACCGGCAGTTTTACGAGAGAATGGAAGAGGTCCTGGCAGGCCTGTTGTAGCAAATTGTGGAAAACTAATTCGGTTATACACTTTAATTACAGTTTATTCTGAATTATAATATATATGACAGAATATATATGGGAGGAGATCAAAATGGAGCGGAAAAACTGCTTTGCTTTATACAATGAAGAAGAACGGGCCCAGATGGAAAACACGGCGGCCCTGTATAGAAAATTCCTGAGTGACTGCAAGACGGAACGCGAGTGCGTGAAGGAAATCGTCCGTCAGGCGGAGAAAAAAGGCTACCGGGACATGGACCGGATCATCGCGGAAGGCGGCAGCCTTTCGGAAGGGGACAAGGTCTACCGGGTGTGCATGAAAAAGGCGGTTGCCCTGTTCCGCATCGGCAAAAAGCCCTTGGCGGAGGGCATGAACATTCTGGGCGCCCACATCGACTCCCCGCGGCTGGATATCAAGCAGAACCCCCTGTTTGAAGACGGGGAGCTGGCGTTTCTGGATACCCATTATTACGGCGGGATCAAAAAATATCATTATGTAGCCCTGCCGCTGGCCCTGCACGGCACTGTGGTCAAAAAGGACGGAACCGAGATCGACATCAACATCGGGGAAGCCGACGACGACCCGGTGTTCTGCGTGACGGACCTGCTGATCCACCTGGCCCAGGAACAGATGCAGAAAAAGGGTGCTGTCGTGGTGGAAGGCGAGGACCTGAACGTCCTGATCGGCAACGAAGCCCTGACGGGAAAAGACAAGGAAGCGGTGAAGGCCAATGTGCTGAAGCTGCTGAAGGAACAATATGATATCGAGGAAGAGGATTTCATCTCCGCGGAGATCGAGGCTGTGCCGGCGGGGAAAGCCCGGGAAGCCGGTTTTGACCGGAGCATGATCCTGTCCTACGGCCAGGACGACCGGGTATGCGCCTATACTTCCTTAAAGGCCATGCTGGAAGTGGAGGAGACGGAAAAGACCGCCTGCTGCCTCTTTGTGGACAAAGAGGAGATCGGCAGCGTGGGCGCCACCGGAATGGAATCCCGGTTCTTTGAGAACACGGTGGCGGAGCTGATGCTGCTGACCGGTGAGTATTCGGATATCAACCTGCGCCGGGCTCTTCAGAAGAGCCGGATGCTTTCCTCCGATGTGAACGCAGGCTTCGACCCGGCTTATGGGTCGGCTTTTGAAAAGAAAAATGCGTCCTTCCTGTCTCACGGGCTGGTGTTCAATAAATTCACCGGCGCCCGGGGCAAGTCCGGTTCCAACGATGCGAACGCAGAGTACCTGGCGGACCTGAGACGGATCATGGATGACAACAACGTTCATTATCAGACAGCGGAACTGGGCAAGGTGGACCTGGGAGGAGGCGGCACCATCGCCTACATCCTGGCACTGTACGGGATGGAAGTCATCGACAGCGGCGTGGCAGTGCTCAGCATGCATGCTCCCTGGGAAGTCACCAGCAAAGCGGATATTTACGAAGCGGAAAAAGGCTACCGGGCCTTTCTGATGTATGCATAAACCCGGTGAGGGTTTGGCGAATGCGCAAAAGATGAGGTGAACACCCGCTATGAAAAGAAGAATGAGCAGAGAGGAATACTACCGGCGAAAACGGCTGCAGCGCAGACGGATCTTCTGGTTCATCATCGTGCCGCTGATCATTGTCATCGCATTGGGCATTTTCGGCGTCCATTCCCTGATGGGGAAATTCGGAGGCAATGATGCGCCCCCTGTCAGCGCAGGCGGTACAGAGCAGGAATCCCAGACCGACGCAGAGGCCGAGGAGACCCAGAAGGCTTCCGACCAGAGACTGGACCGGATCATTGAAGAAATGAATCTGCATGATAAGGTCTGTCAGCTGTTCATCGTGACGCCGGAGGAACTGACGGGCTCGGAGGGAGCCGTGACAGCGGCCGGGGATGTGACCCGGGGGCGCCTGAAAGAGTACCCGGTGGGCGGCATGATCTATTTTGCGCAGAATATGGTCAATAAAGAGCAGACGGAATCCATGATCACTCACATCCAGAGCTTTGCAAAGGACGACGAAGGGATCCCGCTGTTCATCAGCGTGGACGAAGAGGGCGGCAAGGTCGCCCGGGCGGCGGACAGCCTGGGCACCACGAAGTTCAACCCCATGTATACGTACCGGAGCAAGGGCGCTTCCACCGCAAGGGATAATGCAAAGACCATCGCTTCCGATCTGTCGTCGCTGGGCTTCAATCTGGACTTTGCCCCTGTGGCGGACACCTGGTCCAATCCGGAGAATACCGTAATCGGACAGCGTGCCTACAGCGATGATTACAGCGAGGCGGCAGAGCTTGTGGCGGCTGCGGTCAAGGGTTTCCACAGCGGCGGCGTGGCCTGTACGCTGAAGCATTTCCCGGGACATGGGGATACGGCGGAGGATACCCATGAAGGAGCCGCCTATGTGGACAAATCCCTGGAACAGCTCAAGACCGAGGACTTCATCCCCTTTATGGCGGGCATCAAAGCCGGGGCGGATATGGTCATGGTGGGACACATCACCGTGCCATCCATCGACACGGTGCCGGCGACCCTGTCTTCCGTG
>JAFWFI010000119.1 GCA_017515705.1 Bacillota bacterium | reverse complement strand
GCAGCATCAGGCCTCTGATGGCCAGGATGCACAGGAAGATGAACAGGCCCGGGATCAGGATCTTGTTCGCTCTTTCCAGACCCTTCTGTACACCGCCCAGGATAACGACGATGGTCGCCGCATACAGGATCAGAACGGTGATCCACTTAAAAGGCATGTTCAGCTGCAGGTTCCAGTAGTAGTCGCCCAGTTCGTCAATGCCCATCTTGCTCAGACCTCCGGAGAGGTATTTGAAGATGTAGAACATTACGTCGGATACGATGGTGATGTAGTAGGAAATCAGGATGATTACCGTAGCAAGACCCATCCAGGAGATGAGGCTCCAGATACCACCGGCGTTCAGATCTTTATAGCAGGCGATTACGGATTTCTGGGTATATCTACCCAGTGTTAATTCAGCCCAGCAAAGCGGGATAGCAATAATAATCGCAAAGATAATGCAGAGCAGCAGGAAGATACCGCCACCGTTCATACCCATCATGTACGGGAATTTCCAGATGGCCCCTACGCCTACTGCGTAACCAATGGAACTTACGATAAACCCGAAGGCTGATCCCCATTGTTGTTTTTCAGTGTTTTCTGACATTGTTTTCCCCCTAACTCGTGCGTTTCCGCACGCATCAAATATTAAATTGTAAAAGTGCATTTTACCCGCCTGAAGACTCCATACACGATGCCTGCAGATCATTCTGCCGAACGGACTGCAGGAAGCAGGTGTAACTATTATTATTATACATTCATTTATTCAATACATATCATTCCGAAACCGAATAGAAATAAAACAAAATGGTATATAAAACTATATTGCAATTTTGGGGGAGCCGTGGCAAAATGAAAAAAATGGAATGAATGGGAAGAAATATGAATATCATAAAATACGAACTTTTGCTTTTGGCAGTAAAATACGGAAGCATTTCAGAAGCGGCGGAAGAACTCTACTATTCACAGCCGGGCGCCACGAATATGCTGAACAGACTGGAAAAGGAACTGGGTGTTCGACTGTTGGACCGGAAACGGGGACGAGTCCACCTGACTCCGGAGGGAGAGCGGCTGTTTCCTTACATCCGGCAGGTGGTGGACGCCAATAAGGAAATCCTTGAGAACATCCATTCCATGAAAGGATCCGCAAATACCCGGTTGTTGGTAGGCGCTTCTCATTCTATTCTCTCTCTGTTTACTCACATGTCGATTCCCGTTGTACGAAGAATCTATTTGGAATTGGATGTTTGGTGCCGGATCGGTTACTGCACGGATCTTATGCGGTGGATGGATTCCGGGGAAATCCAGGTAGCTCTGATGCCTCTTCGGGGACGGAAAGGTTATGAGGAGATTTCGTTTGGACAGGAAGAAATCGTGGCGGTATGCGGGAAGGATGTTTCCTGCAGCCTTTCAGAAGACCGCCTTATTACGGAAAATGAATTGAGGGATGCCTTTAGGGAATCCGGTGAAGTGCCGGAAGGAAGTCTTTCGGGAGATATTCTATCCTGGGACGACAGTTTCTTTCTGACCATGATGGATGAATATAAACCCGAAGGCTTGTTTTGGCGGCGGTTGGGAGTGAGCCTGGCTTTCCGGAGGTTTGCGGAATCTGCAGACATCTGTGAAAACATGCGGATTTTCGAACTGGAAGGTTCGCCGAAGGCCATGATCGGAGCAGTGTACAGGGAAGGGGAAAAAGAGATCGCAGCCATACAGGCATTGGCGGAAATCCTCTGCGGAGAGAGAGGCGGCGACTAACGGAAAAGGAATCGGTCCGAGGAGTTTTTTGAAAAAGCGGCGGAGTCCGGTTTCTTTTTTTTGTCTTTTGCGGTAAACTGAAGGGAGTATAGTCTGATATCAATGAACGGAGGATATATATTATGAGCAAGACAATGACCCGGCAGGAGGCTTACGACCTGCTGCACAAATACATGAAAGGCGAAAACTACCTGACCCACTCCTATGCGGTGGAGGCGATCATGCGGGGCATCGCCAAGGTGAAGGCGCCGGACGATGTGGAATACTGGGGCATCTGCGGACTGCTCCACGACCTGGACGAGGAAATCTGCCCCTGGCGGGAGGACATGTCCACCCATGGACCCACTTCCGTGCAGATCCTGAAGGACGAGGGTTATGACGACCCCGTGATGTTCAATGCCATCTGCGCTCACAATCCCGAATCCGGTGTCATAGCGAAGACCGAACTGGAAAAGGCGCTCCTGGCGGCGGATCCCATGAGCGGATTCGTCAAGGCGGTGGCCCAGATTTACCCGGACCGGAAAATCGCCAGCGTCAAGCCGAAATCCGTCCGGAAGCGCTTCCGGGAAGACCGGTTCGCAGCGGGCGCCAACCGGGTGTTCATGATGGCCATCGAAGAGATCGGGATCTCCTACGATGATTTCATTCTCATTGCCCTGGAAGAGATGGGCGCCATTGCGGAGGAAATCGGACTCTAATAGACGAAAAGGAAGAAGAAGGCATTGCCCGGGGCAGTGCCTTTTTTGTATAATAGGGGAGAAAGAAAGCGAGCAGGTAAGGAGCAGTCATGGATACGAGAAAGCCGGAACTCCTGGCGCCGGCCGGGGGCATGGAACATTTTGAAGCGGCGGTGGAAAACGGCGCCGATGCAGTCTATTTTGGCGGAAAGGGCTTCAATGCCCGGGATTTTGCCGACAATTTCGGCCCGGCTGAGATGGAAGAAGCGCTGCGTTACGCTCACCGGAAGGGCGTGAAGGGCTATATGACCCTCAATACCCTGGTGAAACAGGAGGAGCTTTCCGATGCCCTGAAGCAGGCGGCGGAAGGTGCTTCGGCCGGGGCGGATGCGTTCATCGTACAGGACCTGGGGCTGGCGGCCCTGCTTCGGAAGGAACTGCCGGAAGTGCCCCTGCACCTGAGCACCCAGGGAACGGTCTACGACGCGGAGGGCGTCCGGATGGCCCGGGAACTGGGCTTCAAGCGGGCGGTCCTGGCCCGGGAGCTTCCCCTGGAGAAGATCCGGGAGTGCGCGGCGGTGCCGGGAATCGAGACGGAGATCTTCGTTCACGGGGCCCTGTGCATGTGCCTGTCGGGGCAGTGTGCCATGAGCGCGCTGATCGGCGGGCGCAGCGGCAACCGGGGACAGTGCGCCCAGCCCTGCCGGCGGCTGTATGAACTGGAAAATGCGGAGGGAGAACGCCTGGGAGAGGCGGGGTACCTGCTGAGCCCCCGGGATATTTCCTGTCTGTCCGATCTGGAAACGCTGGTCAGCAGCGGAGTGGATTCCCTTAAGATCGAGGGACGGCTGAAAACGCCGGAATATGCGGCGTTGGCGGTGAAGACTTTCCGGAAGTACCTGGACCGGGTGGCTGCGGGAAAGAATGCGTCTCCGGAACCCGGGGACATAAAAAAGCTGGAACAGGTCTTCAGCCGGGGCGGGTTCACCCGGGGCTACCTGTACGGAAAGCCCGGCGGAGCCCTGCTTTCGGGGGAGAGCCCCAAACACCGGGGCTTGTTCCTGGGAGAGATCCGAAGAGTGCGGCCGTCCGCGATGGGAAAGGAAAAATCCCTGCTGGAGGTGGAACTGGACCGGGAACTTCGTGTCGGGGACGGCATCGAGGTCATGGCGCCGGGGTTCCCCGGCGGCGTGGTGAGCTATATAAAAGGAAGGAAGCAGCCGGTGCGGGCGGCAAAGGCCCGGGAGAAGGTCTGGATCGGGGACATTCCCGGAAATCCGCGGCCCGGCGATTTGGTGTATAAGGTGACGGACCGGCAGCTGCTGGAGGAAATCCGGCGGACCTACGAAGGCGGCATGAAGCGGGCGGAAACCCCGGAAAAGACTGCCGTCCGGGGCGTTTTCATTGCGGCGGAAGGCCGGCCGGTGCAGTTTTCGGTGACGGACGGCCGGTATCAGGCTTCCGCCCGGGGCAGCGTGGTCCTGGAACCGGCGGAAAAGGCACCCACCGGCGAAGAGGCGGTGCTGACACAGCTGAAGAAGACCGGCAATACGCCTTTTGTGCTGGCGGAGTGCCGGCTGGAAATGAAACCCGGCCTCATGATTCCCATGTCGGAAGTGAAAAAGGTCCGGCGGGAAGCGCTGGAACAGCTGCAGGAGCTGCGGGAGAAGAGCGATGACTGAGAAGAAGAATTTCTACATATATAAATGGGAGGAGCGGTTCCGAAAAGCGCTGGAGGGTGCGTACCGGGTCACCGTCTCCATCCGGGACCTGGAGGAAGAAGACTGCCGGGAGGCCCTGCAGGCGCTGCGGGCTGCCGGTACACAGGTATACTGCGCCCTGCCGGTGCTGTGGAAGCCGGAGAAGGACCCGGCCATCGAAGCAGCCCTGCCCTTCATCGACGGCTGGTACGCCGGGAACATCGGGCAGATCCGTCCTCTTCTGGACAGCGGAAAACCCGTCATGGGCGATGCCGGCCTCAACGTTTTCAATGAAGAAACCGCCCGCGTTTTGAAGCATTTAGGCCTTAGCGGAGCAACCTTATCCTATGAGCTTGAAGAAGGCCGCTCTTGGGAGACAAACCTTTCCCGGGAGGCGATGGGTGACCGCCGGTCCACGGCGAGTGCGACCGGAAGGGAAGCGGGAGCCGATGTACCGCTGCGCGGAACCCCGAGCGAGAGCGTCCGACCGGGAAAGAGTTTGACTCCTTCGGCGGCCTTTAACGGGTTCTTCGAATACGAGGTCCTACGCTATGGCCGCGTCCCGGCCATGGTCAGCGAATACTGTCCCCTGGCGGGTGCCGAAGGCGTTCGCGGAACCGGCTGCGGCCGCTGCCGGGAAGAAAATCCGGTGTGGCTGAAAGACTTCAAGGGAGAGCGCTATCCCGTCCTTTTGGATTCCCGGGACTGCCGGTCCCTGATCCTGAGCCGAAAACCGCTTGACCGTCCGGAAGCCGATGCCCTCGCCGAAGAGCGGGACGATGTCATTCGGCGGATCTGTGTGTTCTCTAAAGAAGATTTCAGATAAACTGTGCGAGAAGAAGTATAATAAATCCATTCAGGCAGCAGAAGGAGAAACGTCGCAGGGACATTGCGAGCAGCCGGTCCTTAGCGATTGGCGAGCTCCATAGGAGCGAAGACAGAGCTTAGTACCGCTGCGTCGCGAGCCATAGCGAGAGCG
>JAFWFI010000118.1 GCA_017515705.1 Bacillota bacterium | reverse complement strand
CAAAGGAGAATGTATGGAACTTTCGGATTACAGAAAAGAAATCGACCGGATCGACCGGGAAATGGTGAAACTGTTCACCGAACGAATGGACATCGCCGCTGACATCGGCCGCTACAAACAGGAAAAGGGCCTGCCGGTCTATGACCCACAGCGGGAGCAGGAAAAGCTGAGTATCCTGGGCGAACAGACCCGGGAAGAGCTGCAGCCCTATGTGGAAAAACTGTACGCCGCGATTTTTGAACTCAGCCGGTCCTATCAGCACTCGCTGGATCCCGGTTCAAAGTAATGCAGGAGAACAGTATGAAAAAGAAATACGGGCTTCTGGGGGAAAAGCTGGGCCACAGCTTCTCACCCCAGATCCACAGACAGCTTTTCGGCTATCCTTACGAACTGAAGGAGGTGCCGCCGGAAAAACTAGAAGAATTCCTGAATACCACGAACCTGGCGGGCTTCAACGTCACCATTCCCTACAAACAGGCGGTGATGCCCTTTTGCTTTGAGATTTCGCCCCGGGCGGCAGCCATCGGCAGCGTCAACACCATGGTCCGCCAGCCCGACGGCAGCTGGTTCGGCGACAATACGGACTACTTCGGATTCGTCTATATGGTCCGGAAAAGCGGCGTGGACCCGGCGGGGAAAAAGGCCTTGGTGCTGGGAAGCGGCGGCGCGTCGAAGACGGTCTGCGCCGCCCTGAAAGACCTGGGTGCCGGGGTCACCGTGATCTCCCGGAACGGTCCCGATAACTATGAAAACCTGAACCGGCATACGGACGCCGCCATCCTCGTTAACACCACTCCCCTGGGAATGTACCCGAACAACGGGACCGCCCCGGTGGACCTGACACTGTTCCCGAAAGCGGAACTGGTGCTGGACCTGATCTACAACCCGGCCCGGACTGCCCTGCTGCTGCAGGCGGAGAAGCTGGGAATCCCGGCTTTCGGCGGGCTGTCCATGCTGGTGGCCCAGGCCAAAAAAGCCGGCGAGATCTTCACCGGAGAAGACCCGGGCGACGAGGTGATGGAACCGGTCCTGAAAAACATTGCCGGCCAGACGCTGAACATCGCTCTCATCGGCATGCCGGGCTGCGGCAAGTCCACCATCGGACGGCTGCTGGCAAAACGCACCGGACGGACTTTTACGGACCTGGATGAAGAAATCGAAAAGAAAGCCGGCGTGCCCATTCCGGTCATTTTCGCCACGAAGGGAGAGGCCTGTTTCCGGCAGCTGGAAACATCCGTTTTGGCGGAAGTATCGAAGGAAAGCGGCCGGGTCATCGCCACCGGCGGGGGCATCGTCACCCGTCCGGAGAACCGGGATCTGCTGAGACAGAACAGCCGGGTAATCTTCCTGGAACGGGAGCTGAACCGCCTGCCTGTCGACGGACGTCCGGTTTCCCAGAGCCGGCGGCTGGAAGACCTGCTGGCCCAGCGTCTCCCCGCCTATGAAAGCTGGAACGACTTGAAAATTGACAATAACGGAGATCCGGAAGAAACCATCCGGCAGATCCTGTCCGCTATCGAATAAAACAAACCGAAAAGGATGATCCCAATGAACGAAACAAAAGACCCCCGGGTGATCGGCCAGATCGTTGCCCGGCAGAGAGAATACTTTTTCAGCGGAGCCACCCGCTCCCTGGAATTCCGCCGATGGGCGCTGAACAGACTGTACGAGGCGGTCCGGAAAAATGAACAGATAATCGCCAAAGCCATGCAGGCCGACCTGCACAAGCACCCCATGGAGACCTATATGTGCGAGACCGGGATCGTCCTGGACGAAATCCGCTTCCACCTGCGGCACCTGAAACGCTGGATGAAGGACCGGAGCGTTCCGACGCCCCTGGCCCAGTTTCCCTCCCGGAGCTTCATCTCGCCGGAGCCCTACGGAGTTGCCCTGATCATGACTCCCTGGAATTATCCGATCCAGCTCTGCCTGGATCCGCTGATCGGCGCCATTTCCGGCGGCAACTGCGCAGTGGTCAAACCCTCTGCCTACGCCCCGGCTACCAGCCGGGTGATCGCGGAGATCCTCTCGGAGACCTTCCCTTCGGAATACATCGCCGTGGTGGAAGGCGGCCGGCACGAGAACACCGCCCTGCTGGAGCAGGAATTCGACTACATCTTCTTCACCGGGTCGGTGGAAGTCGGGAAAACGGTCATGCGGGCCGCAGCGAAACACCTGACGCCGGTGACCCTGGAACTGGGCGGCAAAAGCCCGGTCATCATCGACCCCAGCGCCAACCTGAAGGTGGCCGCCCGGCGGATCGCCTTCGGCAAGGTCCTGAACGCCGGCCAGACCTGCGTGGAACCGGACTATCTGCTGATCGAGCGTTCCCTGCAGGAACCCTTCCTGAAAGCCTACAAAGAAGCCCTGGAAGCCCTCTTCCCGAACGGAGACTATTCGGACATGGTACACATCATCTCCGAAAAGCACTATCAGCGAAAGAAGGAACTGTTGGAGGGACAGACCGCAGCCATCGGCGGCGGCTTCGACGACGAGACCCGCTTCATCGAGCCCACGGTGCTGGTGGATGTGGATCCGGATTCCCCCATCATGCAGGAGGAGATCTTCGCCCCCATTCTGCCGGTAATCCCCTGGGATACTCTGGAGGAAGCCATTGACTTCGTCCGGGCCCGGCCGAAACCCTTGGCCCTCTACCTCTTTACGGAGAACCCCCTGACCCGGAAGAAGGTGCTGGACAGCTGCTCCTTCGGCGGCGGCTGCATCAACGACACCATCATCCACCTGGCCACCTCCCACATGGGCTTCGGCGGCGTGGGCCAGTCCGGCATGGGACAGTACCACGGGAAGAAGAGTTTCGACACCTTCACCCATTACCGGAGCATCCTGCAGAAGTCCACGAAGATCGACCTGCCCATGCGCTACTTCCCTTACACGGAGAAGAAGGAAAAAATGATACGAAAGTTTCTGAAATAAAACGAACCCCGCTATATGGCGGGGTTTTCGTTTTCGATAATGGTT
>JAFWFI010000010.1 GCA_017515705.1 Bacillota bacterium | reverse complement strand
GACAAGCCGCCTTGAGCGGAAGCCTGACTACGGAAGCAGGACACCCACCTATCGAAAGATAGGGCGTGAATTAACGGCTTGACGGTATTTTGGGGTCTTTTTTTATTTTTTGAGACTAAAGATGGAAGATGGGAGAGCGAAGAATGTTTCTCCGATCTTCAGGCAAAAAGCTAATAGCTTCCAGCTCCCAGCTTATTATAAATGTTCCACCTTAATAAAATCCGGCTGCATCTCAGTAAAGGAACAAACATACCGGAAGCCCAGGGTGCCGATCAGGTCGGCGGCCTCCCGGAAGTTGAGGGCGATGTATTCCGGGGTATGGGCGTCGGAGCCCAAGGTGATGATCTCGCCGCCCAGTTCCTTATACATTTTCAGGATCTCTGTGGTGGGCAGAGTCACCGGGGTCCGGTACCGGAAGGCGGAGGTGTTGAATTCGATCCCCTTACCGTCGTAGATCACGATTTTCAGGACTTCCCGGATGATTTCCATGACCTCGGGTGGGTTCAGCGGTTCGCCGGGCATGTACAGATGCTGGTAGCGGTCCACCAGATTGATGTGGCCCAGCACGCTGTAATCCTTGAATTCCTTTACGCATTCGAGCATGTAATTATAGTATTCCTCCTGGACCTCCAGGCTGCTTTTTCCCTCATAGAATTCCTTGAAATCCACCGGCACGCCGGATACCATGTGGAAAGATCCAATGATGAAATCATAGTGGTAGTTCCTGGCGCTGTCCACGCATTTGTCCAGACAGGAAGACTGGATTCCCAGTTCCATCCCTCTCTTAATAATAATATCCTTGTAATAGCGTTCCGCTGCTTCCTCCAGCATGTTATGGTACTTCGGAAAGTCCAGCAGGAAGGGGAAGTCCGGATCCGTATAGTCCGGGTCGTGGTGGTCTGTGAAGCAGATTTCCTTTAATCCCAGACGAATGGCCCGCTCCGCCTGCGCGGTATAGGGTGTATCGCTGTCATCTGACATGTTTGTATGGATATGATAATCGAGCATAGTTGACTCCTTGTATTAGCTGGAAGCTATGAGCTTGAAGCTGTTAGCTATCAGTTGTAGGAACCTCGTTTGGAAAATGGGAGGAGAAACATCGCAGGGACATTGCGAGCAGCCGGTCCTTAGCGATTGACGAGCTCCGAAGGAGCGAAGGCAGAGCTTAGTACCGCTGCGTCGCGAGCCATAGCGAGAGCGTGTCCCGAGATGTTTGCTCCGGACATCCCAAACGAGGGGATATAACTGGTTTTCACTTGCAGTATTTAATATAATCGATTATCGGGTTCTTGTCAAAATTTACGCAAACTATTGTTTTTAGTATGCGAAAGGGATATAATAACTATAACTATACCGAAATTAATTCTTAACAAAAAGAATTGCAATAAAGGAGATGAGAAGTTGAATATTTTTCCGGCTATCGATATTAAAAACGGCGAATGCGTCAGGCTGGTCCAGGGGGACTTTGCCAAACTGGAATCCTACGGAAACGATCCGGTGAAGATGGCACAGAACTGGGTTGAACAGGGAGCGAAAAACCTCCATATCATCGACCTGGACGGTGCGCTGATGGGCGAGGCCGTCAATAAAAACCTGATTAAATCCATGATCGAGGCGGTGAACGTGCCGATTCAGTTCGGCGGCGGCGTCCGTGACATGAAATACGTAGAGGAAATGGTGGAAGCAGGCGTGACCCGGGTGATTCTGGGAACCAGTGCGCTTTCCCACAAAGCGTTCGTCAAGGAAGCCATCAAGGAATATGGAGAGAAAATCGCCGTGTCCCTGGACGCAAAAGACGGTTATGTAGCGGTCCGGGGCTGGACGGAGCTCACAGACGTGACGGCGGCGAACCTGGCCCAGGAACTGGAGGAATACGGACTTCATACCGTTATTTACACGGACATCGCCAAGGATGGCATGATGGCCGGCCCGAATTTCGAGGAAATCGACAAGATGAATAAAAGCATCCGTTCCAATCTGATCGCATCCGGCGGCGTGTCTACTCCGGCAGACGTGAAAAAGCTGGAAGAGATGGGCATCTACGGCTGCGTGATCGGCAAGGCATTGTACACCGGAGGCATCCGGCTCAGTGATATCCTGTAAGAGCATCAGCGCTGCCTTGCACGTCAAAAGGTGCAGGGCAGCTTTCTTTTTTGGAGGTGGAACATGGGAAACAAGCGAATCATCGCAATTGACGGGAACAGCCTGATCAACCGGGCGTTTTATGCATTGCCGCCCCTGTCCAATAAGGACGGCATCTGCACCAACGCTGTGTACGGGTTCGTGAATATGCTTAACAAGATCATGGCGGAATACGAGCCGGAATACATCGCCGTGGCTTTCGACCGGAAGGAACCGACCTTCCGGCACCTGGAATACAGTGAATACAAAGCGGGCCGGCGGAAAGCGCCCTTTGAACTGATCCAGCAGTTCCCGATCCTCAAGGACCTGCTGAGCCGGATGGACGTGACATGCCTGGAACTGGCCGGTTTTGAGGCGGACGACATCATCGGCACCCTCGTGAAGCGGGGAGAGGCGGCAGGGCTGGAACCCTACGTCATTACCGGGGACAAGGATGCCCTGCAGCTGGCTTCGGAGGTGACGAGGGTCATCATCACCCGAAAAGGCCTGACGGAATTCGACGTTTATGACAAAGACGCCATGATGGAGCGTTACCATATGACGCCGGAACAATTCATCGATCTCAAGGGGCTGATGGGGGATTCCTCCGACAACATTCCGGGGATTCCGGGTGTGGGAGAGAAGACCGGTATCGCCCTGATCGAACAGTTCGGCTCCGTGGAAGAGATGCTGGCTCATACGGACCAGATCAGTAAGCCGAAACTTCGGGAGAAAGTGGAAGAAAACGCCGCCCTGGCCAGACTGAGCCGGAAACTGGCGGAAATCAATACCAATGTCCCCCTGGAAACGGATTTTGAAAGCATGCGCATCCTGCATCCGGACGTGAACCGGGTCACTGCACTGTACCGGGATCTGGAGCTCTTCAGCCTCATCGGCAAGCTGGACAAGACCTGGCTGGGCGACTTCAGGGAAGGCCCGGAAGGGGAAGCAGCCGGAGAAAGCGCATCCGGTGAGGAACTGACCGTCCTGCTGGAAGGCCGTGACGACGTCAGCGCCGTTCAGAAGGAACTGGGGGAAGCGGATACCGTCTTCCTGAAGACCTTCGGAGATCCGGACCACGTGGGGCAGCCCGCCCTGTACGGAATGGCTCTGGGACTGGGGGACAAGCTGTATTACCTGACCGATTCCGGAACCATGAAGGACGCCATGAAGATCCTGGGAGAAGGACGGATCGGCATCCGCGGGCATCTTTTGAAGGACAGCTATTACCTGATGAAATCCCTGGCCGGGGAAGAACTGAAGCTGAATACGGCCTTTGATTCAGGGATCGCCCAATACGTGCTGGAACCCCAGCGAAGCGATTTCGGCTACAAGGCCCTGTCCATCATGTACGCCGGCAGGGAAATGGAAGACGAAAAGGACTTTCTGAAGAACAATTCCCAGACAGACCTCTTTGGGAACTCCGACAGTTCCTTTGCCGCCTACGCAGCGGAGTGCCTGCAGCTGTTGAGGTTAGTGGAACCGGTCCAGCGGGGTGACCTGAAGGACAAAGGCCTGGAAGAGGTGTATTACGATATTGAACTCCCCCTGATCGAAATCTTTTCGGACATGGAATACCGTGGGTTCCGGACAGACCGGGGGGAACTGAAGCGGATCGGCGGCATCCTGGAGGAGAACCTCCAGGGAATGCAGGAGCGAATCTATGAACTGGCCGGGGAGGAATTCAACATCAATTCCCCAAAACAGCTGGGGACGATTCTGTTCGAAAAGCTGAACATGCCCGGAGCAAAAAAGACCAAGACCGGTTATTCCACCAATGTGGATGTGCTGGAGAAACTTCGGGACGATTATGAGATCGCCGGACTGGTGCTGGAGTACCGGACGCTGACGAAACTGAGAAGCACTTATGTGGAAGGACTGCTGCCGCTGATTTCTCCCAAAGACGGAAAGATCAGAGCGCATTTCCAGCAGACCGGTACAGCCACCGGACGGATTAGCTGCACGGAACCGAACCTGCAGAACATACCGGTGCGGCAGGAACTGGGGCGAAACCTTCGGCGTGCCTTTGTGGCGGACGAGGGGCGTATCCTGGTCGACGCGGACTATTCCCAGATCGAACTCAGGATTCTGGCCCATATTTCCGGAGACGAGAACATGATCGCTGCATTCCGAAACGGCGAGGACATTCACCGGTCCACCGCGGCGCGTGTCTTTGAGGTGCCGGAATCGGAGGTGACCTCCATCCAGCGGAGCAACGCCAAGGCGGTGAATTTCGGCGTCATCTACGGGATGAGCGGCTTTGGATTATCGGAAAACCTGAACATTACACGTCGTCAGGCTGAAAAATACATCAGCGATTATTTTGAAAAATACAAGGCAGTCCGGGAATACATGGACCGGACGATTGAGGAATGCCGAGAGAAGGGCTACGTGACCACCATCAAAGGCCGGCGGCGTGAGATCGTGGACATCCGTAATTCCAATTTCATGAAGCGGCAGATGGGTGAACGGCTCGCCATGAATTCCCCCATCCAGGGCAGCGCGGCGGATATCATCAAGATCGCCATGATCAAAGTGTTCCGGGAACTGCGGGACCGGGGCTTCCAATCGAAGATGATCCTGCAGGTCCATGACGAACTGATCATCGATACCGTCCTGGAAGAAAAGGAAGCTGTCATGGAACTGCTGAAGCGGAATATGATGGGGGCGGATGAGCTGAAGGTGCCCCTTGAGGTTGGCATGGACAGCGGAAACAACTGGTATGAAGTGAAATAGGAGGCAAATATATGTTGATCGGACTGACAGGCGGGATCGGAAGCGGAAAATCCACCGTATCGAATTACCTGAAAGAGCATGGCTGCACCATCGTGGATGCGGACCAGATCGCGCGGCTGGTGGTGGAACCCGGCAGTGAAGCTCTGCAGGAGATCGGAAAGGTCTTCGGCAAGGGATTCCTGAACCCGGACGGCAGCCTGAACCGAAAGAAACTGGGCAGACTGGTGTTCGCAAACCGGAAGATGCTGGCGAAACTGGAGGAGATCCTGAACAGCAGGATCAATGGTGAAATCTGGCGGCAGATCCAGGAAGCGGATACAGACATCGTGGTACTGGACGCGGCAACGCTGATCGAAGCCGGATATGATGCAAACGTGGAAAAACTCTGGATCGTGGATGCGGAAGACGAGGTCCGGATCGAGCGGGTCATGGCACGGGACGGGCTGAGCCGCCAGGAGGTGCTGGACCGGATGAACAATCAGATGAGCCGGGAGGATCGGCTGAACCGGGAATGCACCGTTATCGACAATTCCGGGACAATCGAGGAAACGAACGAAAACGTCCGGAGAGAACTGGAGAAACTCAGGTCGGAGATGGAAGACTAAAGACGCAAGACTTCAGTTTAAAAATGATTGACAAAGTTCGTCCGCTGATGTAATATAGATAAGTCAGCATTAGCGGACAAACCTGCGGTGGTGCTGGAATCGGCAGACAGGCACGTTTGAGGGGCGTGTGTCAACAGACGTATGGGTTCAAGTCCCATTCACCGCACCAGAAAACAGAGAGCAATGATTGCTCTCTGTTTTGTTTTTTGCAATCGAAAACCCCGCATCGGCTGCGGGGTTTTCTGGATCTCTGTTGCCGGTCGATCCTATTCGGCTGATTCTTCAGCCTCTTCCTGATATTTCACCATCAGAACATCAGCTTTAATGTCGTTCACGTCATAGTGCCAGATCATGGAGGTCTTGGTTTCATCCACGAAATCCGCTTCGTACGTCAGGTCGCCCCGGAGGGTCACGCCGCCGTCCCTGAGTGTCCAGTCCACGAGAGCGCGGTTCTGGTCGACCCAGATGGTGGTCGTTCCGTCATCGCTGAAATACCATGATACGGTGTGTCCGTTGAAGAAATCATCGGCGTCCATTTCCTGACCGTCCCGGGTAGCGGTTTCGGCGAACCAGGAGCCGTACAGGAATTCGGCTTCGTCCGCAGCAGCTGCTGTTTCGGATGAACCGCTGTCGCTGCTGTCACTGCCGCCGCAGGCGGCCATCAGCGCACTCATTCCCAATACCATCGCCAGGCACAAAAGCAATGCAAGCAATCGTTTCATAGGGTTCTCCTTTCGATCGATCATTTTGTCATTTTTCGTGCTTTTTTGTTATTATATCATCCCGGGTCCAGCGGTGCAACCAAAAGAAAACAGATGACCGGAGGAGAAAACCAATAAAAATGGAATGAAAGTGTAATATCACGGAAGCGGATTTCTGTTATAATGAATAGAGAAGTATATTGTCAATCAGTGAGAATCTGACCGGGAGGGGGATGAAAAATGAAAACAACAAGAAGGGTATTTGTTTTGCTTCTGGCAGCGGTGACGCTGCTCTGCATGATGCCGGGCCTGTCCTTTGCGGAACCGAACTGCAAGGTGACGGCAACAGCAATCAATAACGGAACGGTTTCCATTAGCGGATCTCAATACATGAATACCGTGACCGTCTATGAACAGGCCGGCGCCAAACGAACCGTTACGGGAAAACCGGCGGACGGGTATTACCTGAAATGCTGGTCCACAAACCCGGGCGGAACACCGGTGCTGACCGTCGAGGATTCCTACACCTTTACCGTTGAGGGGACGACGGATCTGTACGCGATCTTCCAGCCAAATCAGTTCCGGCCCTATTATGATTTTACGATCAATTTCAACGGCGGGATTTACCAGGGGAGTCCGAAATCCATCGGGAAGTCCGTGGCCTTCAAGACGGAGGTCAGTGTTCCCGCTTCCATGATCAGCGAAGTCACGCCGCCGGAAGGAAAGGTATACGACTATATCACCGTGAACGGGGTGAAGTACAACCCCGGCAGCCCGGTGATGGTAAAAGACGGGAATCTGACCTTTGATTTTCACTGGAAAACCAAGCCGGTCTGGTCGGTGACGGCGGATCCATATACCCTGGATTTCGGCACGCTGAAGATGGGCAAGATTACTGAGTCGGATTATCGGAAGGTCGTCTTCACGAATACCGGCAACCAGACCGTGAACGTAGTGCCGGAAACGAAAAACACGCACTTTACTCCGGCTCCCGGGACGATTACGCTGGCTCCCGGGGAAAGCGGCATGTTCCTCATCAAACCCTCTCCGATCATGCCGGGAGGTCAATACGATTTTGAAGTTTATTTCAAGACGCAAAGTATAGATTCGTCGGTCACACAGGTCCTGACCATTATCAAAGGGAAAGCAAAGATGCTGGATGAAACGACCCTGAAGAATCCCTTTGTGGACGTATACCCGTCCGATGAATACTATAATCCGGTCCTCTGGGCATATTACCACGAACCACAAATCACCAATGGGATCGATGCGACTCACTTTGCCCCAAAGAATACGGTGAAGCGCTGCGAGTCCGTGACTTTCCTCTGGAGAGCATCCGGCTGTCCGGAACCGTCCTCGTACTACAATCCTTTCACGGATGTGAAGAGCAGCGACTATTTCTACAAGCCGGTTCTGTGGGCCATCGAGAATGGCATCACCAAGGGGACCTCTGCCACGGCTTTCTCGCCGAATCAGACCCTGAGCACCGCTCACATGGTGACCTTCCTCTACCGGACGAAGAATCCGGGGAAGGACGGATGGTATGAAGAAGCAGCCAACTGGGCCGGGGAGGACTATGGCGGAAAACCCTTTGGCGTGAATCTCAAGGTGGACAATTCAACGGATTGTCCCCGGGGCGCAGTGGTGACCTTCCTGTACCGGTGCCCGAAACAGCAGGAACTGAAGCCTACCCACACCGTAATCCCGAATGCATTGAATGTCCGGGAAGGTCCCGGCAGTGACTATAACCGGATCGGCGGAGTAACTGCCGGCAAAGAGGTCATCGTCGTGGACATCATCGGCGAGTGGTCGAAGATCGTGTACGGAAACGGCTATGGATGGGTCCAGTGGAAATACCTGAAGCTTATCGTGTAAGCAAATAGTATTTTGACCTGAATAATCTCTTCAAAAGCGTCTCTTTAGAAAAACTTCTCCGTTTGGAGAGGTTTTTCTTGCTTTATTACCGAAATAATTGTATATTATTTTTATGTATGCCGGGGTAAATACAGTACCGGCAGCAGATAAAATCTGAGGAGGTAGATTATTATGATTCGTTTTCATTTCCCACCGGTTTTGGAGGACAGCATCAAATACATGGAGCAGGCCATGAGAAACGGCGAAACCTGCGGTGACTATTCTTTTTCACTGAAATGCAGGGAGTGGCTCCAGGAGAACATGGGCGTTGTGGACGCTTACCTGGTCACATCCGGTACAGACGCACTGGAACTGGCTGCTATGTGTACGGTGGAACCCGGCGATGAAGTCATCGTTCCGTCCTTTACATTCGTAACCAGCGCAAGCTCTTTCGTCCGTCAGGGCGCAAAGGCGGTATTCGTGGACATTCGCCCGGATACCATGAACATCGATGAAAACCTGATCGAAGACGCCATCACCGACAAGACCAAGGTCATCTGCCCGGTACACTATGCCGGCGTCGGCGCTGAAATGGACAAGATCATGGAGATCGCAAAGAAGTACAACCTGAAAGTCGTAGAAGATGCGGCTCAGGGCGTATATTCCCAGTATAAAGGCCAGAACCTGGGCGCCATCGGCGACATCGGCTGCTATTCCTTCCATGAAACCAAGAACTACAGCATGGGTGAAGGCGGCGCCACACTGTTCAGAGACGATGCGGCCCTGGGCGATGAAGGTGAAAGAAGAAGAGAATCCGGCACCAACAGAAGAAGATACATCCGCGGCGAACTGGACAAGTACACCTGGGAATTCCTCGGTTCTTCCTTCCTGCCGTCCGATATACTGGCAGCAAACCTGTATCCGCAGCTGCTGATCGCAGGCGAGATCAACGACAACCGGAACCACTACTGGAACATGTATGCGGAACAGCTGGCTGACCTGGAAAAGGAAGGCCTGATCGAACTGCAGAAGATTCCGGAATCCTGCACACGGTTCAATGCCCACATGTTCTACTTCAAGATGAAAGACATCGACCAGAGAACGGAATTCATCCGTTACATGATGGAAGACAAGAAGATCAAGGTCATGTCCCACTACATCCCGCTGCATGACACCAACGGCGGCCGGAAATACGGACGTTTCCACGGTGAAGACAAGTGGACCACGAAGGAAAGCGAAAGACTCGTCAGAATGCCTCTGTACTACAACATGGGCGACGACACCGTTGAACTGATCGTTGAAGCAGTCAAGGAATTCTACAAGAAATAAGATCCCTTTCTATATCGGAGAACGGGGCGAAGTGATTCGCCCTGTTTTCTGTTTTTTGTACTTTTTCGGATTTTTCGGGCTTTGCATCATGGAGTTTCGGCTGGCGGGAAGCAAATGAACAATTGAAAAAGAATATATTTCGTGAAAATGCATAATGATAAAAATATATGCGGGATTGACATTAAATTAACGAAACTACTAATGATATAGGCGAAAATTTCTTTGATTATCTTCGCTCCGTGTGATAAAATGTAGCTAATAAACAACGAAAAACAGAAGGGACACCTATATTAAGGATCCAAGGAGGTAGAAAGTATGATTCGTTTTCATTTCCCACCCGTATTAGAGGACAGCATCAAATACATGGAGCAGGCCATGAGAAAAGGCGAAACCTGCGGTGACTATTCTTTCTCGATGAAATGCAGAGAATGGCTCCAGAAGAACATGGGCGTTGTGGACGCTTATCTGGTCACATCCGGTTCAGACGCACTGGAACTGGCTGCTATGTGTACAGTGGAACCCGGCGATGAAGTCATCGTTCCGTCCTTCACATTCGTAACAAGCGCAAGCTCCTTCGTACGTCAGGGTGCAAAAGCGGTATTCGTAGACATCCGTCCGGACACCATGAACATCGACGAAAACCTGATCGAAGATGCGATCACAGACAAGACCAAGGTCATCTGCCCGGTACACTATGCCGGCGTTGGCGCTGAAATGGACAAGATCATGGAGATCGCCAAGAAGTACAACCTGAAAGTCGTAGAAGATGCTGCTCAGGGCGTTTGGTCTCAGTATAAAGGCAAGAACCTGGGAGCCATCGGTGACATTGGCTGCTATTCCTTCCACGAAACCAAGAACTACAGCATGGGTGAAGGCGGCGCTACACTGTTCAGAGACGACGCGAAACTGGGTGACGAAGGCGAAAGAAGAAGAGAATCCGGCACCAACAGAAGAAGATACATCCGTGGCGAACTGGACAAGTATACATGGGAATTCTTAGGTTCCTCCTTCCTGCCCTCCGATATCCTGGCTGCAAACCTGTATCCGCAGCTGCTGATCGCGGACAAGATCAATGATAACCGGAACCACTACTGGAACATGTATGCGGAACAGCTGGCTGACCTGGAAAAGGAAGGCATCATCGAACTGCAGAAGATTCCGGAATCCTGCACACGGTTCAATGCCCACATGTTCTACTTCAAGATGGACAACATCGATCAGAGAACAGAATTCATCCGTTACATGATGGAAGACAAGAAGATCAAGGTTATGTCCCACTACATCCCGCTGCATGACACCAACGGCGGCCGGAAATACGGACGTTTCCACGGCGAAGACAAGTGGACCACGAAGGAAAGCGAAAGACTCGTCAGAATGCCTCTGTACTACAACATGGGCGACGACACCGTTGAACTGATCGTGGAAGCAGTCAAGGGATTCTTCAAGAAATAATCTTTGCGTTACACTTTGTACAATATACTTTCACCAAAACCGGAAGACCGCTGAATGTTCAGCGGTCTTTTGGCAAAAGAAAGGGAGAGCAAGATGGAAGGATACAGGGAGTTTGACAAAAGCGCTGAAGAACGGACGCTGGAGTATTTTGACTTTACCGCAAAGGTATTTCGCTGGGTCAGGATTATTCTGATCCCGGTGGCCGTAATCTATGCGTTCATGATGCTTTATGCATACGGGCATGGGATCAATCCCTTGGCAGGCATAATCGGCCTGCTTTGCATCCTGTTCTATGTTTCGTATCTGTCAAAAGGAGAGAAAGCGTATCAGCAATATGCCCGGGAGGCCCGGGAGGCCATGGAACAGGGCTCCCAGGCACCTTATTCGCCGAAAGCCCGGGAACTTCGGGATAAACAGCAGAAGGCCGGAAAAGGCGTTTATTACCTGATTGCCGGAATGATGGTTTTTTTAGGCCTGCTCTGCGCGGCCGGCGGAGTTGTTATCATGATGCTGGGAGGCAGTTTCATTTTCTGGGGATCTGTGATTTTTCTCCTGTCTCTTCCTTGCTTCCTGATAGGGACCTTTTATATCCATATGGGCCGGTCCGCAGTATCTTCGAAGTGAATACCAAATGAGCAGGGAGTGGTGACTTCCAATATACTTTCACCAAAACAGGAAGACCGCTGAGTAATCAGCGGCTTTTTGGTTTTTTCCGTGGGATTGAACGTACTTTTATTCCACCAGCGGCGGGCAGAATCTCTCAATGGCGGAGACCATCCTGGGGTGGCGGATCACAAAATGGATGACCGGCGCTTTGTTTTTGGACACCACCACCCATTTCCCCTCGCGAATACGGATCTGGATATTGCGGAAAGGGATCATTCGGTGCTGACTCAGCGTAAACCCCTTGTGAGTGGCAGCGAATGCTTCCGTCAGCTCCACATGAGCGGCATAGGTTTCGTACGAGTACCGGAGGGCAGGCTCACAAAAGGCGTCTGCGGTGGCTAATTCCGGAGGATCTGCAGCAAAATCCTCCGGCTCCAGCCGGCCGATCTCCTCCCGGATCGTTCCCTGTTCCAACAGCTTCTCTATCCGGGCCCGCTGTTCCCGTATATAGGCTTTGAGCCGGTTACGGACCGGTGGCGGGGCCTGATTCTCCTCTAAAATCCGGTCCAGCAGTTTTTCAGACAAGGTAAACAGGGGCGGGACCATGCAGACCGACCGGTAGTCGCCGCCTTCCCAGACCGCTTCCTTCAGGAAGGCCTGATGTCCGGCTTGATCGGTCTCCCGGTAAATCTCCATAAGAGGCAAAGCTTTTTCCAGCAGACGGTTTCCCCGTTCCTTGTAATAGCGCAGCTCCTGGTCTTCGAATACCAGAGTGTACCTTCCCTCCCCGTGGAAGCCCACCATGGCTTCCCCCGAAAGGGCCGCAGTCCCGGAGACCTTCAGCAGGTGGTGGAAGACCCTGCTGGGGGATTGCTTCAGATAGTAAGGGGTGATCTGACCGGTCATATACATGGGGATATGGCTTTCCAGGCCCAGCATCATCTCATGGAATGGCCGCTCCACGTTATGGATGATGTTCAGCCGCAGGCCCCGCTTCAGAAGCAGGGCCATGCCCGCCATCCATTGTTTCGGGAAGGCGGGGTCCAGGGCCATTTCTTCCATGGGCATATCGCTGTAAAGCAGTACCGGCTCATTAGAGGGCGAGCATGCAGCGGACTGCAAAAATGCCAGTTCTCCCTCCATCATTTCCCGGATGCCCCAATATATTTTCGGAGTACTCGGCAGACGGATAGGGTCTTCAGGCAAAGCCATGTCCCCGAACCGGATGATCCGGATATATTCGTTGAGGTCAAAATCATTCAGTTGGGTGAGGAACCGGTCCATAGGATCATTTGCCGGGGCCAGGCTGGAGCAGAGCCAGTCAGCCAGCCGTTGCTGACAGGATTCCGGAGCCTCTTCCGGATAAGCCGGATCGTCCAGCAGGGAGGCCAGGGTCTCCCGGTCTCTAGGTTCGTTGAATCGTCCGGAAACATAACGGCTGACCTGCCGGACGAATTCCTCCAGCCTGGCGGGCCGGCGCTGGCCGTGGCGGACCCGCGACAGGTAAGAAGGATCATAGGAAAGGGCATGAGCCATTTCGTTCATATTCAGCCCAAGTTCCCGGACCAGACGATCAAAGTTGGCGGACAGCAGATCCAGAACCACCGCTCCGGTACCCAGTGATGCAGCCAGGGCAGCAGCCAGGGTCTGCCGTTCTGGCAGCCTGTTTCCGCCCAACAGGGTCAGGCTTTCTGCCAACTGTTCCGGGACGCCGCTCTTCAGACTGGGGATCCGTTTCCCCCGGCGGTAGCGGCTGAGCTGGGCTTCGGAAATACCGGAAACACGGGATAACTCCTTGGCGGAGATATCCGCATCCTTCAGGTACTGGTCGAGCAATTCTCCAAAGGTCATGGGAAGGCCTCCTTCGTTAATATAGTTTGTTTTTTTTCAGTATACCCCTTTTCTAAAAGTAAAAAAAGAGATCGGCGACAATCTTCCCACAATTGTCAATGACAAATAAGAAATTCCCTTTTCGGAAGGGGAGAGAGGGCTTATAATTTATTTGAAGTCATACTTCTTATTGCAATGAAAAAGGGGCTTTCCCGGGACCTGTTCGAAGCCCGGGATGAATGGCCCGACATCACTCTGATCATAACATACGACAAGGAGGTCCGAAAATGAAACGTCTGAAATTTTTATCCCTGTTGTTGACGGCAGTGCTGATCCTATCGCTGCTGCCTACGGTGTCCTTTGCCGCTTC
>JAFWFI010000117.1 GCA_017515705.1 Bacillota bacterium | reverse complement strand
TTTTCTGGTGGAGCATAGGGGGGTCGAACCCCTGACCTCGTGATTGCGAACCACGCGCTCTACCAACTGAGCTAATGCCCCTCATCTCACCGAAAATCATTATAGCACAGGCTTTTGCGGAATTCAACCGGACATTTATGCTAAATTGAAGGTTTTTTGCATTGCCGGAACCATGGCAGGGTGATTCTTTACAGCCAAAAAAGAAAACCAAATCCCCGTGCCGCGTGAAAAGCGCATGCACGGGGATCTGTTTTATCATTCGTCCTCTTGTTCCGGAATCAGATGCCCGGCGGAATTGCTCTGGCTGTCCAGTTCGTTCATGTCGGTAATGGTGATCAGCGCTTCCGGGCCAAGCAGATAATACTCGATTGGCGTCCGGCTCAGCCAGGAACGGCTGGAAGCCATCTGGAAGACCCTTACGGCGTCGCCGATTTCCAGGGTATACCCTTCCACGACCAGTTCCTGCGGGGACACGAAGATGGTTTCGTACCGGTCTCCGCCCAGGCCCACCACACTGGATTCGGTAAAGTTCTGCCCGTAAATATGGACATCATCCCCTACCTGCTCGATCCGGTCCATGGTGATTTCCCGGATACCCATCTTCATTTCCGTGGATTCCGGGGCTCCCTCTTCGCCGTAATAGTATTTCTTCCCGTACAGGGAATCGTATTCCACCATCTGCAGATCCCGCATGTAATCGAGATTTGAGGTGTCGAAATCATTGTTTTCATGCAGCTGGGCCAGGGTCCAGTCGTGGAAGCCCAGTTTGCCGGTCAGGTAAGCGGAAAGCTGATACGTGCAGAGATCCCGGCCTTCTGTCTTCCACCCGAAATTGTTCCATATGATGTATTCGGAATCGTAGATGGAAGCACCGTCGATCAGATCCTCCTCCACCATCCCCGTATTGGGCAGGTGGTCGCCGTAGAAGACCACCACTGTGGGCTCGGGGAACTGGTCCAGCGTATCCGTCAGTTCCTTCACGAAGGCATCTGTTTCAAAGCACTGGTTGATGTAGTATTCATATGCGTTCTTCTCCCCTTCCGTGGCGGCGCCTTCCAGGGTAATGGTCTGGTTTTCATCCACCACTTCCTCGGAATACCGGCCGTGGGGCTGTACGGAAACGGCGAAGATGAAGTCCTGACCTTCCGTGGAATTCAGCGTATCCATGATTTCGCCCGTCAGGATCTTGTCCTTGGCCCATCCCAGGGCATTTCGCTCGATCCCCTGCATGTATTCCTGGGAAGTGAAGGTGTCAAAGCCCAGGTGCGGGTAGACCTTGTTCCGGGCGTAGAAGTTCCCGGCATGGTTGTGGATCGCATGAGTGGAATACCCCAGCTTCTTCAATTCGAAGTTGATGGAGTCGCAGGTCTCGTTCCGCAGAACCGTGGAATAGGGATATTCCCCAGCGCCGAAGAACTGGACGTTCATTCCCGTGAGGATGTCGAATTCCGTATTGGCGGTGCCGGTGCCGAAGCTGGCTACTTTCAGCAGTCCGGACGGCCAGTCCTGCTTCATCTGCACGAAATTGGGAACGGGCTGCTGGGAATAGGTGAAGCGTTTCAGTTTATTCACATCGAAGAAGGATTCCAGCTGCACGTAAACGATGTTGGGCCGCTTGGAGGAGACTTCGCCGGAAGGCTGATTCTCCGACAGGATCCGGTCGATGTTTTCTTCATTGTACACATCGGGTTTGGAAATGCCGTTGTCGAAAAGACTCAGCCCGAAGCAATAGACCAGTCCGTATTTCGTGTAGGCATTGGTGACGTTGTCAAAGTGAGAGGCCACCGCACCGATGCTCCTCGCCCCGGTCATGGAGCCATAGGCCAGAGCCGCTACCAACAGGATCGCCAGGATCGAACGGATGTACTTAGGCCGGATCTTTTTGGTCTTGATCCAAAGGACTACCAGGAACAGCACCAAGGCGATGATGGCGATGATGCTGAGGATGATCTGCCAGGGCTTCATGTACATATTGACAATGGTCATGACGGACTTGGCCACCCGGAAGTCCACCGCCCGGAGAGGCGTGGTCCGGAAGGTCCGGATGACAAAATTCACGATGGCAAAGAGAAGGAAGAACAGGGAGATGAATACCATCCCGCATCTCCTTTTCTTAAACAGCAGAGTTACACTCAAAAACGTGGTGATGATCAGGGCGTTCACCGCAAACATCACCGGGTTGGAAACCACGAACTTCAGGAATCCCACCGGAGACCGCTGATTCAGGCACTCCACGATGACGGTCAGCAGCACCCCGTTGATGATCACCATCAGGAAGGGATGTTTTTCGTCAAATCTATCTATTTTACCGATTAAGTTCTTCATGTCAATTCTCCCGTGTCATTATACACTCACGTTGATATTATATATCATTTATCGAAAAATGATATGATAAATTTATGACTTTTGGACCGGTTTTTTTGTTCCATCAAAAAAACTGGTTTTGGGGGCTATCATTAAACATCAAAATGTTTTATAATTATATCAGATTTATTGATGCATAGTACATGTAGAGAGAAGGTTCTGTAATGAGTCTGGTGAAATACAACGCCATGCTGAAGGTGATCGAGCACAACAGCATCACAAAGGCGGCAGAAGAAATCGGCTATACCCAGTCCGGTATCAGCTACATGGTCAAGACTCTGGAAAACGAATTCGGTTTTCCGCTTCTGATCCGCAGCAAGGAAGGGGTCATCCCCACGGAAAACGCCCTGCGGCTCAAACCGGTACTGCAGAAAATGGTCGATACCCAACGGGAGCTGGAAGAGACCATCCAGGAGCTGAAGCACTCCTCCCTGGGCGCCATCCGCATCGGCAGTTACAATTCCATGCTGCTGACCTGGCTGCCCCAGATCCTGAAGAAATTCTACCAGAAGTTCCCGGACGTGGACGTCAAGCTGGTGGAAGGGATGGACCCGGAGTTGGTGGAAATGCTGAAAAACGGTTCTATCGACATCGCCTTTACGGCCAACACCGCGCCGGAAGGCTTCAAATTCATGAAACTGGCCTCCGACCCCTTCCAGGTCATCGTCCCCAAAGGACATGAACTGGCGGAGAAAGACAGCATCTCGCTGGCGGACGTGGCCCGGTATAAACTGGTGCTGCCCAACGAGAATTACTACAACTGGCTGACCAATTACCTGGACACCCACGATTCGGCGGGAACCCATTTTTCCTATCATCTGAAGGATTCCACCGCCATCATCTCCATGGTCGCCAACGACCTGGCCATCACCATCCTGCCGAAGCGCTCCCTGTCGGCGCTGCCGGACAACGTGGTCGTCCGGGATTTCAGCGAGAACCATTCCCGGGTACTGGGAATCACCTACCCGGACCACAAGCAGATGAGTTCCATCATCTCCGCTTTTATGGCAACTGCCAAGGAAGTGGTGAACAAGAAAGAGCTGTAAGAACGGCAAATGCAAAGCCCGCAGTTTTCACTGCGGGCTTTTTGTTTACTTTATATACCTCATCAGGATCGTCGCCGCTTCCGCCCGGGTGGCGGTTTCCGCCGGTGCGATGGTATTGGCGGTCTTGCCGGTGATCAGCCCGGTGTTATTGGCCCATTGCAGGCCCGCCCTCGCCCAGTCGCTGATCCGGTTCGCGTCGATAAACATGCTAAGGTTCCCGCCGCTGCCGGGGTCGACAGGCTTCTGATCCACGATCGATGCATACCGGTAAAGAATGATAGCGAACTGTTCCCGTGTAATCGGGTCGTTCGGGCCGAACCGTCCGTCCCCGTATCCGCTGACTACGCCATAGGACGCCGCCCAGGAAATGGGATCTGTATACCAGAGGCCGTCGCCAACGTCGTAAAAATCCGAACTCCCCTGTTCATCCGAACCCAGGAACGGGCTGCCGGCCAACCGGTACAGGATCGTCACCAGGGTTCCGCGGGTCAGTTTGGTATTGGGTTCAAACGTGGTGGCGGAGGTTCCCTGCATCACGCCTGAAGTCAGCGCATAGTCCACGGCTTCATGATACCAGCCGTTCTGATTGATATCCCTGAAACCTTTGGAGGGACAGATGTCGCTGTGAGGAACCGCCTGGAAGCTGTAGATATAGGTCACGTTCCCGGTGATTCCTTTCTCCGATGTATTGGGCTGGACATTCCAGCTGCCGCCCTGGAAGCCCTCACCGGCTTTCATGCCGGAGGGAACCTGAGCTGCGGTCAGCGTGCCTGCGCCGTCCAGGGTATTCAGCGTCACGGATCGGTCGGCCGCGGTCCCGTCGCTCCAGGTCCCGTTTGCCACCTTGAAGGTCACAACCGCCGTTCCCTTCTTGTGTTCCTGATACGTCGCTTTATAGGTCACATGGCCGATTACCGGGGAAAGAGCCTTGTCCCAACCGGCAAAAGTATACAGAGCCTGCTCTGTCTCCTCTTTTGCCGGCTGCGGGCCGTTATACGAAGGCATGGTCCCGTAAGCCAGTTTCCGGTCGATTTCCAGCACGGTTTCGTCCTCATCCATCCAGACAACGGTATAGGTCTCCGACGGCGGATCCGCCACCGGCACGATTTCCTCCGCCGTATACAGATCCCCGCCCGGGAACCGCAGCTGATAGGTCACCCTGACTTCCTTCTCCGTCATGGAAGGCGTGTAGGTAAAGCTGCTGGTGGTGTCCGCTGTCAATGTCATGTCCTTTTCGGTCGATGCAACAGGTGAACCGTTGACCAGCCATTTCTCCGAGCATGGGATGCTCACGTCCGCATCGATGTTCGATACGGAAGCCGTCAGGGTAACGCTTTGCAGCGGCAGGACCCTGCCCGGGCTGTAAGTGATATCCCACTCCATCTTTTCCGCCTGGGCCCACTGGACCTCCCGCTCCGACCGGGTGGCAAAACCGTATTCCAGCATGGCTTTTGC
>JAFWFI010000116.1 GCA_017515705.1 Bacillota bacterium | reverse complement strand
GGGAGCCATTTCTATAATGCGACATGAAATTTTTAGTGATCAGCGACACCCACGGCAGCTATGAAAAAGCGGTGGATCTGATAAACAAAGGCAATTACGATGCCGTGATCCATCTGGGCGATCTGGTTCGGGATGCGGAGGCGATCCGGGAGCGGACCGGTGCCTGGGTGATCGGCGTGGCCGGCAATATGGACGGGGATTTTTCGCCCCGGAATTACAAGGTGCTGAAAACGGAGTTCGGGCGGATCCTCCTGGTGCACGGCCACCGGGAGAAGGTGAAGTCCGGGCTGACGAACCTGTGTTACCGGGCGGAGGAACTGGACTGCCGGGCTGTTTTCTTCGGGCACACCCACCAGGCGTTTTATGAAGAAGAAGGCGGGCTGGTGCTGCTGAATCCGGGCAGCCTGTCCATTCCCTACGGATGGGAACCCCCATCCTATGCGGAAGTGGAAATCACCGACGACGGGGAACTGTACGCCGGAATCGTTTATTGTTGAGAGGGAAACAAAATGGGTAAATTCATTGTCATCGAGGGCACTGACGGCTCCGGAAAATCAACGCAGACCGGGAAACTGACCCAATACCTGAAGGACCGTGGGCTCAGAGTAAAACAGTTCCACTTTCCCTCCGGGGAGGGCTTTTACGGCCGTGCCATCAACTCCTTCCTGAAGGGAGACCTGGGCAGCGCCGAGGAAGTGGACCCCTATTATGTAGCCTTTCTTTTCGCCCGCGACAGGGTCCAGATGGCGGACCGGGTGCGGAAATGGATCGAAGAATATGATATTGTACTGATGGACCGCTATGCCTACTCCAATGTGGCATACCAGTGCGCAAAGCTGGATCAAAAGCCGAAGGAGCGGGAGAAGCTGTACCGCTGGATCGTGGATATGGAATTTGCCTCCGGGGAGATTCCGATCCCGGACTTGTGCCTGTATCTGGGGGTGCCCCGGGCTTTTTCGGAGAGAAAACTGACGGAAGAGCGCACGGGAGAGGACCGGGAGTACCTGGAAGGCGGCACGGACATTCACGAGCAGAACCTGTCACTGCAGCAGGGCGTGGCCGGCGTTTACCGGGAGATGTGCCGGGAATTTGACGAGATGGTGTATGTGGAGTGCGGCGATGCCTCCGGTGAAATGCTGAAGAGCGATGAAATCCATCAGAAGATTGTTAAGTTATTGGAAGAACGGAGGGTTTTGTAAAAATGACAAAGGAAGAACGGATCGAAAAAGCGGTGAAGATCTTCACCACCAACGGGTTCAACTGTTCCCAGGCGGTGCTGTGCGCCTACTGCGACCTGTATGGATTGGACGAAGTAACGGCGTTCAAGCTGGCGGAAGGCTTTGGGCTGGGCATGAGCGGTTACAAGGATGAATGCGGCGCAGTCACCGGGATGTTCATGACCCTGGGGCTGGATAACAGCGACGGAAAACTGACGGAAGGCCGGACCAAGCTGGATACCTACGCACGGATCAAGGAAGCCGGGGAAGCGTTCAAGGAGAAGCACGGCAGCATCATGTGCGGGGAACTGCTGAAGCAGGAGAAGGAAATGAAGGCAAACGCCACTCCGGAACAGGTCAAGGCGGCAGGCCCGAAGAACCTGATCTGCGTGGAATGCGTGCGGACCGCTGCGGCATACCTGGCGGAAAACCTTCGGGCAGAATAGAAGGGGAGAATATGTTAACAGGAAAACAGAGAAGTTACTTAAAAGGGCTGGCTCACGATCTGGACCCCCTCGTATTTATCGGCAAGCAGGAAATCACGGAGAACGTGATCAAAGAGGTGGACAATCTGCTGGACAGTCGGGAACTGGTGAAGGTGAAACTGCAGGAAAGCTGCATGATGGACGCCCGGGAAGCGGCCAATGAAGTGGCAGCGGCGACCCGCGCGGAATACGTCCAGGCCATCGGCCGGCGTTTCGTCCTGTACCGGAAAGCAAGGGATCCGGAAAAGCGGCAGATCATCCTGCCTCGATAGAAAACGTATGATAAAAATGCCCCTGCCTTGAACGGCGGGGGCGTTTGTTGTTTGTCGGGAGAAATGTTATCAATGGCGGGAATGCTGTACCTTGCATTCAGCCCTTTGCCCGGACGGAGCAGAGGAGCAGCAGTATGGAGGAACCGATGGCCGCTAAGTAGCCGGACAGATCCGGCATCCCGGTGATCCCCCGAATTGCCGTCAGGATCATTGGCGTCGTGAACTGGGCGGCATACAGGGCTGCTGACAGCCAGGGCATGATGGTGGTGGCGGCGCTGCGGCCGGCCTTCATAGAGGCAGTGGAAATCAGGTAAGGCACACCGCAGCCGTTGGCGAAGCCCACCAGGGCGGAGCCGATGAGTATACCGGCCGGACCGCCGATGACGCCCAGAAAGATGTAGGCCAGAAGGAACAGCACCGGGGCAGTGAACCGGGACAGGCTCCGGAGCACTGCCTGAATCTTTGAGAAGGCCAGCCCGCCGGCAAATCCCAGGAGGTCCATCATGGCCATGATGGGTGCAATCAATGCCTGGGAAAAGACACCGGAGCGGGATGTTTCCAGCGCAAAGTTCGCCGGATAAATGAAGAAGGTAAACATCAGCAGGAACATGCTGATGATGAAAGGCGCATAGCGGCGGAACGTCCTGCTTTCCTTTTTCTGTTCCCTGGGGTCGTAGATGGATTCATTCGGCATCCAGATCAGGCATAAAACGATGCTGATCAAGCCCATCAGGTAGACTAAGAAGGCCAGTCTCCAGGAGAACATGGCCAGGGCGCCGGCAATCAGGGTGGCTACCACTCCGCCCATCATGTTCATGGCGGAGGACATCCCCATCAGAGGCGCCTGTTTGTCTTTGGTGAAATAAAAGGAAATCAGACCGGTGGACAGGGGCATGATGATGCCTACACCGATTCCGACCACCGCCCGGAAGACCAGAACAAGGAAGATGCTGCTGAAAGCACCTGCCAGGCACCCTCCCACGGTGTAAAGGATCAGTCCAATCAGCACCAGCGTCCGGGCGCGGAATCGTTTGCACAGAGGACGAAAGAGGAAGCTGGTCAGGGCGATAAAGAGGGCCGGCAGACTGATAATCATCTGCACCAATCCGGTATTTGCATCGGCGAAGTAGTCCCGAATCAGGTTCAGTGCCGGAGCGACTGCGGCCCCGGCCATAACGGTCAGCAGGGACAGGGAGAGGATGGCGGTGGTCAGTTTCCACCGGCGATTTCGGGTGATGAAATTGCTCATGACGGATAGTCTCCTTTCAAAATAAAAAAGCGCAAATCCGTTTGGACTTACGCTTTCGCTACTCAACGCTGGCATTTTACCACAAATATTTGCGGAAAAGCAAGGGCTTTTCGGAAAAAATAATCTCGGCGATTCTATACTAAAGGTAAAGTTTCTCTTGACAGAATCGAAACATTGTGTAATTATATAATCAATGTTGCATTAATGCAATACACACTCTCATAAGGCCAAGATGCCGGGATGATTTATTCCGGCGTTTTGGTTTTTTTGTGCCCAAACAGCAGCCGAAGTCCCAGGCACAGCAAAATCAGCTGGGCGCAGACGGGCGCCAGCCAGACACCGGTGAGACCCAGAAGAGAGGGCATCAGCAGCGCGAAGCCCGGCATCAGAACCAGCCCTTCCAGGTAAACCATCAGGGAAGCGCCGCCGGAGCGGTCCGTGGCGTACAGGTAATCCGCAGTACAGCGGGAGAAGCCGAACAGGGGCATGACACAGGTGAAGAACGGCATGGCCTGAAGCAGGACCTCTGTGGTTTCAGGCCCCGCATTGTAGATCAGAGCGATGCCCCGGATGCAGAACAGCATCAATAACCCGCCGATGATCCCGATCCCCAGGTTGATCGCATAGGTAAGCCGGGCGGTTTTCCGTACTAAGGCGCGGTCGCCGGAACCGGTGTTGAAGCTCAGCATGGGCTGTGCGCCTTCGCTGACGCCCTGAACCATGAGCTGGACGATGGATAAGACATATCCGATGATGGAGTAGGCGGCGAGGGCCGTGTCCCCGCCGTTTTTGACGACCTGAAGATTCATGATGATGATCGCCAGGGAGGGCAGTATGGACAGACCGAAAGGGGAGACCCCGATCCGGAGGATGTGTTTGAGGATGCCCGGACGGATCCGGAAGCAGCCGGCAGGGATCCGGTTGTTTCGCATCAGGAAGAATACGGCCAGCGGTATGAGGGTCACGAACTCTCCGAAGATCGTTGCCAGTGCGGCGCCCCGGACACCCCATAAAAAGACCCAGACGAAGAGCCAGTCCAGAACGATGTTGACGATGCAGCCGGTGACGACGCTGACCATGGCCAGTACGGGACGGCCCAGGCTTCGGACTATGGGCAGCAGCCCGCAGTACCCAATCTGGGCGATGGCGCCGATGGACAGGGTCCTGAGGTATACAGTGGCCATTTCATGGGTGCCCGCGTCGGCACCGATGAGACGGGTAAGGACGCCGGCCAGGGCGTAAACCGTTATGGTGACCGCGATGGCGCTGATCAGGATCATGCTCATACTGCAGCCAATGGCTTCTTTGCTGTCCTGCTCTCTTCCTTCTCCCCGGCGGATGGAGCTGATGACGCTGCCGCCCATCCCCAGACCTTCGCCGATGGCGTAGGTAATGGCGGCGACGGGCCAGGCGATGCCTACGGCGGCCAGTCCCAGGTAGCCCACCTTCTGGCCGATGAACAGGCCGTCGATGATGGTGTAGATGCCGGTGAGGGTGAAGGAGATCATGGATGGGATGATGTATCGGAAATAATTCTTATAAAACATAGACACCTCAAAACTGATTGATTATTGCCCGAGGGGATTATATAATATTTGTAATGGAAAGACAAGCGGCGGACCTTTTTTCGCTATATGCATTTTCCCCTCGGACGCTCTCGCTCATGCCCCTCACGCAGGGGTACTAAGCTTTGGTTTCGCCTTCGGCTCGCCAATCGCTAAGGACCCGCGTTCGGTAATGCCTCGGGGAAAATCATATAGCTCCTTAACGGTCCGCACAGAATCAAAAGAGGCAATTATGTTCGGATTTTTGGAAGGACACGAGCCCCCGGCGGAGCCGCTCCGGATGAATGAGATCGTCCTGGCGTACCTGGGGGACTGTGTGTATGAACTATATGTAAGGAACCTGTCGGTGGAGGAGGGCCCGCCCCGGACCCGGGAACTGAGCCGGCTGTCGGCAAAACACTCGAAGGCGGCCTATCAGGCCGGCGCCCTGAAGCGGCTCCTGCCGGAGCTGACGGAAGAGGAGACGGCGGTAGTCCGTCGGGCCAGGAACAAGAAAATCACCTCCAAGCCGAAGAATGCCGACCCGATGGATTACAAGAATGCGACGGCCTTTGAGGCGCTGGTGGGGTATTTGTACCTGACCGGGAACCAGGAGAGAATGGAAGAAATGATCCGGGAAGCTTTGGAGCCCGGACAGGAGGAAGAGAATGAGTAAAGCGGATAAGATTTTCAAAAATATGTGCCGGGACATCCTGGACAACGGGTTTTCCTCGGAAGGCCAGCCGGTCCGGCCCCGGTGGGAGGACGGGACGCCCGCCCACACCATCAAACAATTCGGCGTGGTGAACCGCTACGATCTGTCGGAAGAGTTCCCTGCCCTGACCCTGCGCCGGACGGCGCTGAAATCCGCCATGGACGAGATCCTGTGGATCTGGCAGAAAAAATCCAACCGGGTGGCGGACCTGAACAGCCACATCTGGGACGAATGGTCCGGCGGGGACGGCACCATCGGCAAGGCCTACGGCTATCAGATGGGCATCAAATATCAATTCCCCCACGGGGAAATGGACCAGGTGGACAACGTGCTCTGGCAGCTGAAGAACAACCCGTACAGCCGCCGGATCCTGACGAATATCTATAACTTCAGCGACCTGACGGAAATGAAGCTGGAGCCCTGTGCTTACAGCATGACCTTCAACGTAACGGGGAACAGGCTCAACGGCATCCTGAACCAGAGGTCCCAGGACACATTGGTGGCCAACAACTGGAACGTGTGCCAGTATGCGCTGCTGCTGATGATGTTCGCCCAGGTCAGCGGGCTGGAAGCAGGGGAGCTGATCCATGTGATCGCCGATGCCCACATTTACGACCGGCACATCCCGCTGGTGGAGGAACTGATCTCCCGGGAAGAGTATCCGGCGCCGAAGGTGCGGCTGAACCCGGAAGTGAAGGATTTTTACGATTTCACGGTGGCGGACCTGATCGTGGAGGATTACCAGACCGGGCCGCAGATCCTGAATATACCGGTGGCGGTGTGAGATGAAAGAAATGAACGCGATCGTTGCGGTGGATGAACGATGGGGGATCGGGAAAGACAACCGGCTCCTGTTCAGCATCCCCGATGACATGAAGTATTTCCGGCAGATGACCCTGGACAGCGTGGTGGTTCTGGGGCGGCGGAACCTGGAATCCTTTCCCGGCGGGAAACCCCTGCCGAGACGGCGGAACATCGTCCTGTCGGAAACCCTGGAGCCGGGCGAAGGGTATGAAGTGGTCCGGGACCTGCCGGCGCTGTTTGCGCTTTTGAAGGAAGAAGAACGGCCGGTCTTCGTGATCGGCGGCGGGCAGGTCTACCGGCAGCTGCTGCCCTGGTGCCGGAAGGCATACGTGACGAAAATGTACCGGGATTTCGGCGGGGATGTTTTCTTCCCGGACCTGGATGAAGACCCGGACTGGCTTCTGGTGGAAGCCGGGGAAGAGCGGGAGTACGAAGGGCTGGCGTACCGGTTCACGGTTTACGAGAACAGCTGGCCGGAAGAGGTGGACAATGATGGACAATGACCTGATCATCGGGCGGAATCCCGTGACAGAGGCGCTGAAGAGCGGCCGGACCGTCGAGAAGCTGATGGTGGCCAAGGGCTCGGAGAAGAGCCTGTCGAAGCTGATTGCCATGGCGAAGGACGCAGGGGTGCCGGTTTATTACAACGATAAATCCCGGATGGACAAGATTGCCGGGGGCGGGGCCCATCAGGGCGTGGCTGCTTATGTCAGCAGTTACGGATACAGCGAGGTGGATGACCTGATCGCCCGGGCGGAAGAGAAGGGGGAAGTGCCCTTTCTCGTTATCTTGGACGGGATCGAGGATCCCCATAACCTAGGGGCGATTCTGAGAAGCGCCGACGGTGCCGGTGCCCATGGGGTGATCATTCCCAAACGGCGGGCGGTCGGCGTTACCGGAGTGGTGGCCAAAGCCTCCGCGGGCGCCATCGAATACGTGCCGGTGGCCAGGGTCTCCAACATTCCCCGGACCATCGAAGAACTGAAGAAGCAGGGCTTTTGGATCGCAGCCCTGGATATGAGCGAAACAGCTTATTTCAACAGCGACCTGAAGGGGCGGATCGCCCTGGTGGTCGGTAACGAGGGGGAGGGAATCAGCCGGCTGGTGAAGGAAAAATGCGACTTTACCGTCAGCATCCCCATGAAGGGAAAAG
>JAFWFI010000115.1 GCA_017515705.1 Bacillota bacterium | reverse complement strand
GCTACCGGTGTGGCCAGTCCCAGTGCACAGGGACAGCTGATCACCAGCACGGAAATCCCCCGGGACAGGGCAAATCCCGCGGATTCCCCCATTCCCAGCCAGATCAGTGTCGTGATCAGGGCGATGCCCATAACCACCGGCACAAAAATACCGGCGACACGGTCTGCGATCCTGGCGGCAGGCGCCTTCGTGGCAGAAGCCTCCCGCACCATCCGGATCACCTGGGACAGGGTGGTCTCAGCACCGACTTTCAGAGCTCTGCATTTCAGATAGCCCAGTTGGTTCACCGTGCCGGCGGATACGCTGCCGCCGGTTTCCTTCAATACCGGCATGCTCTCGCCGGTCAGGGCGGATTCGTCCACCGAGCTGGATCCTTCCGTCACAATCCCGTCCACCGGGATGCTGTCCCCCGGCCGCACCGCAAAGAGATCCCCGGGCATGACCTGCCCCACGGGCACTTCTTCTTCCTTTCCGTCCCGTATCAGACGGGCGGTCTTCGGGCTCATATCCATGAGCCCCTTCAGGGCGTCGGTAGTCCGGCCTTTGGAATAGGCCTCCAGCATCTTCCCCACGGTGATCAGCACCAGGATCATGGCCGCCGATTCAAAGTAGAGCTGGTGGAAACACTCCTCTCTTCCCGCCATCACGGCAAAAAGGCAGCAGACGCTGTATACAAAAGAGGCGCCGGAACCCAGGGCCACCAGGGTATCCATATTCGGGGCACGATGCAGGACCCCGCGGAACCCGCTGATAAAAAACGTCCGGTTGATCGCCATAATGACCAGGCAGAGCGCCATTTGCAGCAGTCCCCGGGCCATAGGGCTTCCAGCCAGCATATCCGGCAGAGGGAATCCCAGCATTTGATTTCCCATGGAACAGTACAAAAGCACCAGCAAAAAGGCCGCAGAAACCACCAGGCGCTTCCGGATCGACCGGAATTCCCGGTTATCCAGAAGGTCTTCCTCCGGCGACAGGCCTTCATTTCCTGTCTGGGTATTCCCGCCCATCCGGGCGGCGCCGTATCCGGCTTTCCGGACGGCATCGATGATTTCCTGCTCGCCGGCAGGCCCTTCCACCGCCATGGAGTTGGTCAGCAGGTTTACTGCGCACGACTCCACGCCGGGAAGTCCCCGGACTGCTTTTTCCACCCGGGCACTGCAGGCCGCGCAGGACATGCCGGTGATCTTGTACTGATCCATGATTCTTCCTTCCGTCAAAAAGTAATACAGGGGCGGTCGATACCGCCCCTGATCATTGGATTATTCATCCACTTTAATAACTTCTTTACCGTTGTAGTATCCGCAATTCGGGCATACTCTATGAGCCAGCTTCGGTTCGTGGCACTGGGGGCACACGGAAAGGCCCGGTACTCTCATCTTGGAGTTAGAAGCTCTTCTCTTGTCACGTCTTGCAGCAGACGTTCTGTTTTTTGGAACTGCCATTGATCAAACACCTCCTCCTTACCAAACTTATGAATTACTGTCTTTCAACAGATTTTTTAACATTGCAAACCGCGGGTCAATCTTCTCAGCATTGCAATTACATTCCGAGGTGTTCAAATTCGCTCCGCAAACGGGACATAAACCTTTACATTCCTCGTGACACAAGAACCTCAGCGGCAGCTTCAGATCCAGCACGTTCTCCGTGAACGCGGTCAGATCGATTTCCTGCCCTTCCGGCTCCATGATCAAATCGTAATCCTCTTCCTTCCCCGGTGCATAGACCACTTCATCAAAGTCGTATACTTCTTCGATCTCGACCGGTTCCAGACAACGGTAGCAGGCCGTCGTCAGGGCCACCTCTATGTCTCCGGAGAAGAAGATGACATCCTCTTCGATCCTGTACAGTCTTCCGCGAAGGGAAACCGGCTGCCGGAACTGCAGCTCATCGCCGCCCCGAAAAAGCACATCCAGCGGAATGTCTTCTTCCACCGGGATCTCCTTCACCCGGTCGTCCAGCAACGGCGTCAGATCCAAAACCATTTCCATCGCCTCCTGTATAACCATAACGTATTGATTATACTTACATACAGAACCAAATGTCAAGCGATTTATTATGATTTATCGCCGATTAAGCGTTCTTTTCCACTACGCTGACGGTATCTCTTGCGATCATCAGTTCTTCGTTGGTCGGGATCAGCAGGATCTTGATCTTGGAATCCACAGCGCTGATGATGGCTTCGTCGCCTCTCAGGTTGTTTCTTTCCGGATCCAGTTTGATGCCCAGGTTTTCCATGTTCGCACAGATCTTCGCTCTCATGCTGATGGAGTTTTCACCGATGCCGGCTGTGAATACGATTACGTCTGCGCCGTCCAGTTCCGCCAGATATGCGCCGATGAAGGCTTTGATTTTCTGTGCGAAAATGTCCAGAGCCAGCTGTGCTCTTTCATTGCCTTTGTTAGCTGCTTCTTCCAGGTCTCTGAAGTCGGAGCTTATGCCGGAGATGCCGAATACGCCGGATTTCCGGTTTAAGATTCTCAGCATTTCTTCGATGGACAGACCTTCTTTGTCCATGATGTATTCGATGATGGCCGGGTCAATGCCGCCGGAACGGGTACCCATTACCACGCCTTCCAGTGGTGTGAAGCCCATGGAAGTGTCCATGCACTTGCCGTTCTTGATCGCGGAAACGGACGCGCCGTTGCCCAGGTGGCAGGTGATGATCTTCAGGTCATCGATATTGACGTTCAGCATCTTCGCAGCTCTTTCGGAAACATACTTGTGGGATGTTCCGTGGAAGCCGTAGCGGCGGATGCCGTACTTTTCATAATATTCATAAGGAATCGCATAAATGTAGGAAGATGCCGGCATGGTGGAATGGAACGCGGTATCGAATACAGCTACCATCGGTGTGTTCGGCATGAGTTCCTGACAAGCCTTGATGCCGGTTACATTCGGCGGGTTGTGGGAAGGAGCGATGTCGTAGCATTCTTCCAGGATTTTGATCACGTCGTCGTCGATCAGGGTGGAGTCTGTCAGCTTTTCGCCGGCATGTACGACTCTGTGGCCTACAGCGCCGATTTCGTCCATGCTCTTGATAACGCCGGAATCCTTGTTCTGGAGCGCTTCAAAAACGTTTTCGATCGCTTCTTTGTGTGTTGCCATCGGAGTTACCAGCTTGAAGCCCTGGCCGTCTTCTCTTTCATGCTTGATCACGGAACCGTCAATACCGATTCTTTCGACCAGACCTTTAGCCAATAATTCTTCGTTCTCCATGTCCAGAACCTGGTACTTTAAGGAAGAACTGCCGCAGTTGATTACTAAAACTTTCATTGATTTATCCTCCATTGATAAAATTAAACGTAATTATCCATACTGTAATATTGTACCCAATTCCCCGCTTCTTTTCAAGTAAAACTTGCAAATTTCAGGGGAAAGTTGAAAAGCCGGCAGCTTATCTGCCGGCCTCAGCCCGGTAGGGCTTCATTTTATATTCCGCATGCTCCCCCATACGGCCATTTTTGACCAGATCGTACAGGTCTGCCGCCAGGGAATCATACTCCAGCATCTTCTGCAGGAGAGGATCCTCCGGTTTCTGCCGGTTCACATTGGTGATCACGGACACCCTGCTGTCTTCCTGCTTCCGGAGTCTCCGAAGAAGCCGGGCTCCTGCCGGCGAAAAGCCCAGCACCCGCACCGCATACCGGTCGTTGGATTCAAAGGCTTCCATTTCTTCTTTCGTGACCCCCAGAAGGATGCGCAGCATCATCCGGCTCACGGAAGTCCGTGAATAACGCTTGCTTTTGACGGCTTCCAGGAATCCTTCCATATTTTCAGCTGCCTTTGCCGCTTTCTGCGCACGGTTCTCCAGGCCTTCGGTAACTCCGTCGATACGCTCCAGGTCTTTTCCGTTTCTCAGGGCATACATCATTATCGGGAAGAAGGCCCCCATGGAGACGCAGTCCGCGCTTCCGTAAAGGTCTTTCAGTTTTTCCGGGTATATTCCGGAGAGTTCCTTCAATTCTGCGCCGCCCCGGATCGTCTCCCGGATCCAGCCGGCCCCCGCTATTCCCTCCCGGTAGTCGGCATTGTCGTATCCCGCTGCCTTCCGGCGGATCATCAGCGGTTTCAGGCCGCTGCTCCTGCGGATGATCTGCTTCAGGTATTCGATGGCCAGGATGTTGTTGGGCTGGCTGATGAGTTGCGCCGCAGCGGATCCCGCCAGGTCGCGGACCGCCCGGCTTCGGGCCGCAGCATAGGACATGCCGTCGGAAAGGCCTTCCCGCAGGTTGTCCTGAAACTCCGGTCTTTCCTCCGCCAGCAGCTCCGCCACCGGCATCAGAGCTTCCGGCGGATCGGCTTCCACGCCGAATGAGATTCCCTCCAGGACGCCCAGACCCTCCAGGATACCCACGCCCCCGAAGGCAAAATGCTCCGCCGAGCTGCATGCAAAAACCGCAGGCAGTTCCAGCACCAGGTCCGCCCCGCAGCGCACTGCCGCCTCTGCCCGG